>JBBQYT010000025.1:0-10248 GCA_038208385.1 Longimicrobiales bacterium
GTGCGCGCTTCGCAACGCCGGCGAGGTTCGGAATGTCGGAGAAGCTGAGGGAGATGTCGAGCGGAACAACAGCTTCGCCGCGCGCCTGCAATGGAACGCCCAGCGGAAAACTCACCTGCGCGGCCTGAACGCCTTCCAGAAACAACGAGCCTGCAAGCTGCGACAGCGTAATCCCGAGTGGATTCGGATTGCTGACGTGCGCGTACAGGCGAATTGTTGCGCCGCCGAGCGGATGTGATACGCTCGGGCCGGCCAGACGGAGCTCAGCCGGACGATCGCGTGCAGCCTCGAATACGGGCGCCTGCATCACATCGCGCAGCAACGTATTTGCGGCAGCACAACCCGCGCTCAAACACACGATCGCGAGCGTGGCTGGCGCACGGACATGTAACTTCATCGTTGCGTTTTTTCTGTCGCCGGGATTTGTTCTGGCGTCGGTGTTGTCGGAGCAGGCTCCCGTGCGGGCGCGGGCGCGATCGGATCACCGAGCAGCCTCGGGCCAGGTTTTGCTGCTTTACCGGCCGATGAAGTCGTCACCTGGCTCTGTTGCAATGCAGGCGTGTTCTTCGGCAGCAATCCAACAGCGGGCACTTCTTCACCGACACGATAACGGCCGGCCGGATCGATCCACACCGGGGGCAGCTCGCGATTGTCCTCGAAGAAATCGTAGCCGCGCTTCAAGTCATTCCAGAACGACATCAGTGCGACATCGCCTTTGAATGCCTTGTTCAGCTGCGTCATCGACTCTTTCGTCAGACGTGTCGGAAAGATGTGCACGGGAATGGCATTCGTAGACGTGCGTGACTCCAGTGCCAGCCAGTACACTTCCTTGATCGCCTGGTCGGTGATCGGCAGGCAGCCAATCGTCTTGCAACCGCCGTGGATGTAGATGTTGCCGCCGAGCGATGAAACCTTCGCATCGCGCAGCTTGTCCGCAGCATTCGGATAATTCAGGTGCAGCGCGAGATGGTAATCGCTGCTCGGATTGAAGTCGTCTATGAAGTAAAAGCCTTCGGGAGTCTGTTCATCGCCTTCGATCCGCTTCGGTCCCATCGTGCCTGAAATCGTGCAGATCGTATACGTCTTGAGCAGGATGTACTTCGCATTGAACGTCGGCTGAACCCAGACCTCGAGCTGATGCTCGCGCTTGAACGCACGCAGATAAATGCCGGTACCGGGGTACGGCAAACCTTGCGCACGGAACATGTCCTTCAATGTGAACTTGGTATCGACGGCCGCACCCAGAACGCGCGGGTTGGCCATTTGTCGCTTACGGAAGAGTGTGTCGGCTGCGCGCGTGTCTGCACTCGCGACGGTAGCCGGAAGTGATGAGCCGGGATGCGCAACCGCCAGAGGACCCTGAGCATGAGACTGGGTCGGCACTAGCAGCGTGCTCGCGAGAAACAGTGTTTTGCCGAACCAACCGGCCTTCCAGCTTTGCATCCGCCCACCCCCCAGGGAAATGTCATCCCGTCCGGTAGCTTCTAGTGCAAAGCCTGCGCCTGAGCTACAAACTATTGCGCGACAGCGGCTTGATTGAAGACCCGCACTGCGTCCCTGCCCTGCTTTTTGGCCGCGTACAACGCCTCATCCGCCGCATTCAGCAATTCGCTGGGCGAGGACATGCCGCCCTGGTGGTACGAAGCAATGCCTGCACTTACCGTCAACGCCGATTCCTCCGGCTGGGCCGCCCGCAACGCCGTCCGCACGCGGTTCACAAAAGACAACGCGCCCTCGACATCACACGTCGGCAACACCGACAGGAATTCCTCGCCGCCGTAACGAGCCGACAATTCCTTCGGCCGCGTGGACGAAACCAGTGCCCGTGAGAAATTTCTCAGCGCCTGGTCTCCCGCCGCATGACCATGCGTATCATTGTAATTCTTGAACGCATCAATGTCGAACAAAACCACCGACAGCGGCTCGCCCACCGTCGCCGCCTCGAACTCCCGGGCCAAAAACATCCGCGCACGCCTGCGGTTCGGAACGCTCGTCAGATCGTCCGTCAGCGCCAACTGCTCCGCCCTCGCACGATGCGCATGCAAAGCCTCCGCGCTGTACCCCATGAGAAGCGACCCCGCCAGATACGCGACCACAACGCCGAAAAGCAGCGTCGGATTCGGTATCGGACGGCCAAGCAACAGCAGCGCCGCCTGCGTCAAAGCCAGCACGGCCATGCCAACCGCCAGCGCCGTCGCCGCACCACGCCAACCCCGATAGTGCGCCAACAAAAAACCGGGTACGAGCGCAACGAGCCACAACAGCATCTCAACGCCCGAATCAGACGGCGTCAGCAGCAGCGTATTCACAACGGGAACCGCAAGCGAGGCAAAAGCCAGCGCCGCGCCCCGTTTCGGGATATCGGGCTTCGAAAAGTACCAGACCGGCATCGGTCCTCAGTTCTGCGTACGTGTGTGCGCCTCCGGGTGAGGCGTACGCAGGGTACTATGGAGAATTCCGTGCCGTTGGATAAATTATTGGTATTACTGCGTTTACGCCAAATGCGGATGGCGGTAGGCAGGAAAAAAGTAGCGGTTCCGGGCTAAGGTGGCGCTACTGCGGAGCTTAGAGCTCCGCAGCCGCGTCATAGTTGAACTGCATGTAACCGAGGAGGTCCTGGGCGAGCTCATCGGCGGTTTCGAAGACGGAGTCGCCCCAGACGAACTCGTCGGACAAGTTGACGTTGAAGCGTTCGCGAGCGGCGTTTCCGTTGGCTGCGCGCCAGCTGCGCAATTCGCCGTAATTGACGGATACGTAAAGGGATACGCCGGGGCCATCGGGTGTCTGCTGGAGGCGAACCTCGAAGCCGGCGACGGGGTGAACGAGAGTGTCGTCCGCGCTGACATGGCCGACGATGACGACCGAGAGGCCCGGTACAGTCCTGGTCAGGTCGTGAAAGGCGCGCTCAAGCTCGGTAATCCGCGCGGCGAGGACCTGGATTTCCATGTGCGATTTTCTCCGGAATCTGAGTGCTGGGAGCCCGGTGTTTCAGGCGCTCAGTCGATGGACCAACTTTGCAGTCTACCGCCGCATTACGCAACGATCTTGCCGCTGGCCGGACGGACGGCAATTGGGGCTTTGAGGATGGATTCCGGAATGCCGAAGGCGTCGACGAGGGTGACAGCGCTGGTGCTGATGTCTTCGCAGAGGTCTTCGATCGCACCGCGAATGGCTTTGGATTTTGGCGGATCGATGTATCCACTTTCGAGAAACCAGCCCTTATCGGCTTCGATGCAGGACAACGCGAACAGCTGGCGCAGCTTCTCCAGCGTGCCGGTAGCTTCCTCGTGGTCATCGAGAGCGACGACAAAGCTCTCGTGGATGACGCGTTCGATGTGCGCGTTGGCGAGCACCGCGACGTGGCTTTGCACGGAGTTGAGCGCTTCGAATGAGTCCATGCCTTCATCGATTCGCTTTTTTAGACGACGACCGGCGGCACCGAGAAGATGCTGCTCCCGAAACTGGAGTGCGCCGACATGGAATTCAGCATCGAGGAGGTGCTCGCGGTCGGTTCTACGCGTTGTGATGGGATTCATCTCGGTGACGACCGTTGCCGCGCGATTGGCCAGGAGCTTGACGACGCTCCACAGCCGGATCTCCCCGAACTGCTGCCTGTAATCCGTCAGTAGACCTTTGGCGACGAGCTGCAGCAGGACGCCGTTCGCGCCCTCGAATGTCGTGAAGATGTCCGTGTCAGCCTTGAGTGCCGCAAAGCGATTCTCAGCCATGTATCCCTGGCCGCCGCACGCTTCGCGACAGGCCTGCAGTGTCTCGACTGTGTGCGTGCTGCTGTAGGCCTTGATGCCGGCGGCGAGAACTTCGACCCAGCGCGCATCGGCTTCATCTTTTTGAGAGACGAATGCGCGGCCGACATCCTTCATTGCGAAGTGGAGTGCATAGGTCGCGGCGAGTTTGGGCAGGAGCGCTCGCTGTACCAGCCGATACGAGAGGATCGGCACTTCTGAACCGCCTTCAGGTCCGAACTGGCGGCGCGAGGCGGCGTAGCGCACGGCGATTGTGAGTCCGACCTTTACCGCGCTCACGGCAGCTCCTGCAATGCTGATCCTGCCGGCGACGAGTGTGCCGAGCATCGTAAAGAACCTGCGCGACGGACTCGTGATCGCGCTCGTGTACGTCCCCTCTTTGCTGACCCCGCCGAAGCGATCCAGCAAATTCGTGCGAGGTATGCGCACGTTGTCGAACCACAGGCGTCCATTGTCGACGCCGTTCAATCCTTCCTTGTGTCCGCAGTCTGCGATGCGCACGCCGGGCATTGGCTGACCGCTCGCAGCGCGCACCGGCACGAGGAACGCGTGCACGCCGTGCCGCTCCGAACCCACCTCGAGCTGTGCAAATACGGCGGCCACCCGTGCGTGCATTGCAGCGCCGCCAATGTAGTCCTTGCGCGCTTCATCGTCCGGCGTGTTGATGACGAACTCGTCGGTAGCTGCCTCGTACCTTGCGACGGTACGGAGGTCGCGCACGTTCGAGCCATGACCGGTCTCGGTCATTGCAAAACAGCCGGGCAGCGCAGCGGTGGCTATGTCGCGCAGATACGTGTCGTGGTGAAGCTTCGTGCCGAGCAGGTACACCGTGCCGCCGAACAGGCCGAATTGAACGCCGAACTTCACCGTGAGACTCAGATCGTGGTATGCAAGCGTCTCGAACGTCGCGATCTGCTTCGACACGTCGCCCTCACCGCCGTACTCTTTCGGGTAGGCAACTCCGCCCAGCCCTTTGGAGGCGAATACCTGGCACCACTCCCACACCTTCGTGCGGTAGGTCTCATCATCCCATGTCGGATCGACGACAAATCGCTTTTGTGAAAGCAGTGCAAACACATCTGCGCGCGTATCGCGATGCTCGGGCTCGAGAATGTGATTGATGGCCAGCGCATCGAGTGGCGATGTCTCTTCGGCGATGGCCGGAGCGGCGCCGCCGTCTACACCATCCTCGCCCAGAATTCCGCGTGCTGCTTCTTCACTGACCACGCCCAGTGCATCCTCGAGAAGCTGGAGTGCGCGCACATCGGGACGGCGTGCACCGGCAGGAGCGCCGTTCCTGGCGAGCTCGAGTCCGAGATTTACGAGTGAGATGCGCTGGGGCTCCGGCAGCGCCGAGCCGATTTCGCGCATTTTGACGAGTAATCCCTGGAGCGCTGTCGCGCTGGGCGGACTTTCCGGATCGAGCCAGCGGTCGAGGACGCGCTTGGACGCATCATCGAGCCAGTCCTCATTGCGAAGGCGGTCCCGTATGGCGCGAATCTCGCGCGACGTCAGCACTCCGTCGGACCATGCGACATAGATCGACGGCATGAACGGAAACAGCGCGCGGTCGATGGCGGCGCGCGCATCCGAATCTCCTCGGCGCGCGTCGGTTACTGCGTCGTTCTGTGGCTTCGAGTCTTTCATCCGTTCGTTCATCAAGGCCATAGCCAGCCGAAAACGCCTGCAGTGAGGGCAGCGTAGATCAGGCTGTCGAAGACCTGCTTGAAGGTGCTGCTCCAGCTGCGGCCGAAAAACACAGCGCCCGGTATTGCACCCGCTCCGTATGCAAGTATCGTAGCGGTTCCGGTGACGCGAAAAACGGAGAGGTAGTCAGTGCCGGCGGGAAGCGTGCAGTGCGCAAGGTATGCAACGATTGTCGAGACAGTGAGATTGAACGCGAAATAGAACGCGAGCAGCCGGCCCATCGGGGTTATGCCGCGCGGCAGCACGATCAGAAATCCGACCGGCTCCCGGCCGGGCTCTCTATGTCCGCCGAGCGTTCCCGCCGGGAACACGTACTGTCCACCCCAGAGATCGAGCTCCTGGACGAATGACAGCAAACGGGCATCGCCATCCGGGATTACGCCCCAGTCGGTTTTGTGATGTGGCATGGCCATCCACATAATGGAGCTGGCAACAAACACGACAATTGCCGACACTACCATGGGCAGCCACAGCATACCAAGCCATGCCAAGATGAACCTCCGTCGGTCCGATGGGTGAAACGCGCTCCCAAGATAACTTCCTTACGGGGAACGACCCACCTTCTCCGCATATGCCCTGCGTTCTTGCCATCGATCTCGGAACTTCGTCCGTGCGTGCGGCACTGTTCGACGCGACCGGCCGTCAGCATGTAGGGGTGCAACAAAAGTATACATGGGAACGGACTCCCGACGGCGGCGTTCAGGCCGACATTGCAAAATTGTTCGAGGCAGTGTGCGTATCGGTAGACGCGGTGCTCGAGTCAGCGCACGAATTTGCAGGCGATGTCATCGCGGTCGGGTTCGATACGTTCTGGCACGGCCTGCTGGGTCTGGACGCGGCAGGCCGTCCGCTTACGCCGGTTTACGCGTGGAATGACACGCGTTCGCACGACGCAGCCGCACGGTTACGCGAACGCATCGATCCTGTTGCCGCACACGCCCGGACCGGCACGTTACTGCACCCGAGCTATCCTGCCGCAAAGATCGCGTGGCTGACGCTTACGCAGCCTGCGCTCGCGCGCAGCGTCGCACACTGGTGCTCACCCGGCGAATACATCCAGCAACAGCTCTTCGGAGATTTGCGCGCCAGCATCTCGATGGCGTCCGGAACCGGCATGCTGGATCAACGGAGGATGGAGTGGGATGGGGAAGTGCTCGATGCGATTGGACTCGACAGCACCACACTCTCGCCGATTATCGACATCGATGCACCGTTCCATGATCTGCGAAGCGGATACGCGGACCGCTGGCCATCGCTTGCGCTGATACCATGGACTCCGGCCATAGGCGATGGCGCGTGTGCGAATGTCGGCAGCAATTGCATTGATGAAAGCAGAGTAGCGCTGTCTCTCGGAACGGGCGGCGCTGTGCGTGTTCTCACGAGCAATGCAGTTCAGGCCGCGCCTGGGTTGTGGCAATACAAGCTCGATCGGAAACGCACGCTCGTCGGGAGCGCGATCTCGAATGGTGGGAGTGTCTATGCGTGGCTTCGGGAGACACTGGCGCTGCCCGACGCGGAAACTCTGGAGAAGTTGGTCGAGTCGATGGATGCAGATGCGCATGGCCTCACGATGCTGCCGTTCCTGGCCGGTGAACGCGGACCCGATTGGCCGCTTGATGCAAGGGCTGCGCTGATTGGGCTGACGTCGGATACGAAACCGGAAGAGATTGTGCGCGCAGGACTCGAGAGCGTCGCACTGCGGCTCGCGCGGATCTATGCGCTGGTGCGGGAGCGTTTTCCGAACGCGCACGAAATTGTTGCGGATGGCGGCGCATTGAGGGGTTCACACGTGTGGCGGCAAATCATCGCAGACGCGATCGGAGAGCCACTGCAGATGTCACCGATCGCCGAAGCGACGAGCCGCGGCGTCGCGCTGATCGCATTCGCGAGCATCGGCGTCCATATCCAGCCCGAATCCGTTGAGTCCGGCAAGGTCGTGCAACCCGACATGCGTGCTCACGAGCGCTACCGCACTGCGATGGATCGCCAGTCACGTTTGGAGGTAACCCTCACAGGGTGATTTGCCGGCGGTTTCACACGGAGGTCACAGCGGTCGACAGAAGGAAGCACAGGAAAATGAAAATCTTCTTTTTTTCTCTGTGGCATCCTTCTCATGTCTCTGTCTTCTCTCTGTGAAACGTCTATACAAACCACTTACTCAGATCGCAGAGCCTCGAGCGGATTCACCTTCGCTGCACGACGTGCGGGTACCCAGCTCGCGAATGTCGTCGCGCCGATGGCTACGAGTGCGACTGTTACGTACGTCGTCACATCGGTGCTAGCCGTGTTGATCAGCATTGCAGACATGACGCGCGTCGCCATCAGTGCGATCGCGAGTCCGGCGCCTACACCCATTGCAACGGGGACGAGGCCCTGTTTCAGGGCGAGCACGATGAGGGAGAGTGGCTGCGCGCCGAGTGCCATTCGGATTCCCATCTCCTGCCTGCGCTGCGCGACTGTGTAGGACACCACGCCATAGATTCCGATCAGCGCGAGCGTGAGTGCCAGACCGCCGAGCACTCCGAGCAGCAACAACGTGAACAGCGGCTGCGCGAACGAGCTTCCGACAACCTCATCCATCGTCTTCACGCTCGAGACTGGCAGGCGCGGATCGATGGCCAGGATCGCACGGCGCGCTGTCGTTTCGAATGACTTCGGATCTACTGCCGTGCGAATCACGAGCGTCATATTGCGCGCGGGCCGGCCCTCACGTGACACGCGCCACTGCGCTTGCGGGCGATAGAACGCGGTCTTGGATTGACCCAGAAGTCCGTGCTGCTTCACATCGGCGACGACGCCAACAACGCGCTGCCATGCAATCGAATCGGGACCATACCGCAGGCGGCGGTTCAACCAGTGACCGTCCGGCCAATACTTCTTTGCAAATGTTTCGTTGACAATGATGACCTGCTCGCTGTCGTGTCGATCCGCCGGCGTGAATGTCCGTCCCGCCACAACGGGGATGCCGAGGGTTTCGAAATAGCCGTCGCTTGCAGCCTGCCAGTCTGCGCCGGTGTAGTTGCCTCCCATTGGCGCGGTGTAGCCTTCGACCTGAATGCCTGCATCACCGATCTCGGCATCGATGGGGAGAATACGCACCATACCGGCGCTCTGGACTCCCGGCAGCGCGCGGATGGAGCGCATTACATCGTCATAAAACGGTTCGACTTTCTCATTCGGATAAAATGCGACCGGTGCGTCCATGCGCATTGTGAGCACATGGTCCGGACGAAAGCCCGGATTGACATCCAGCAGATTTCGGAAGCTGCGCAGCATGAGCCCCGCGCCAATCACGAGCACTACGGCGAGTGCGACTTCCCCTGCAACAACGGACCTGCGGAAGCGCGAACGCTGTGCACTGCCTGTGTTCGCGCGGCCACCTTCCTTCAGGGCTTCCTGCAAATCGACGCGCGATCCATGAATCGCGGGCACGAGTCCGAACAACAGTGCAGTGAGCAGTGAGAGTCCGAGCGTGAACGCGAGCACGCGCACATCGATTGTGACTTCGGCAATGCGTGGCAGTGAGGGCGGTGCAAGTGCTTTCAGCGCGAGAATGCCGGCGGCGGCAAACAGTACTCCCGCACTTCCGCCAATAACGGCGAGTAGGCCGTTCTCGACCATGAACTGCCTGATGAGGCGGTAGCGCTCAGCACCCAGCGCCGCACGCACACTGACTTCGCGCCGGCGGTCCTCCGCACGTACGAGCAGCAGGTTCGCAACGTTGGCGCATGCAATCAGCAGCACGAGTCCCACGGCGCCGAGCAGCAACAACAGCGGTCGCTTCATCGCGCCCGCAACTTCATCGGAAGCGCTGATCACGAATGCACTGAAGTCCATCTGCTTCGGGTAGATGCCCTTTTGCGTGAGCCTTCCGACAACGCCTGTCAGCTCCTTGTTCGCACGCGCTACCGAAACACCCTTTGCAAGCCTGCCAATCGCATAATAGCCGTGGCTGCCACCGCCGTTCGGAACTTCCGCGAACGCCGGCAGCACGAGCGGAACGTAGACCTGCGTGGTACTCGTCTGCTTGTAGTCGAGCGGCAGCTTGAATCCGTCGGGCAACACGCCAACGATCGTGAACGGCTCGCCATCAAGCAGGATCGTCTTGCCGACAGCCCTCGGATCCCCCGCGTATCTGCGACGCCATAGACCATTCGCGAGGATCGCGACTTTGTCGTGCCCCTCCACGCCGTCCTGCTCCGTCCACGTGCGTCCGATCGACGCATCCACACCAACAACGCGGAAGAAGTTCGTCGTGACTGGAGCAGTGACGACCTTCTCAGGCTCCTGCCCTTCGGTCACCGCCGCATCATCCTGGTCGAAAAGCGCGATTTCCGAAAAGCTGTGAAGCTCGCGCTGGTAGTTCTGAAATTCTTCGACGCCGACCCATGTCCGATCCTTGAAGTTGCTCCATCGGCTCCAGATCATCGCCACGCGACCAGGCTCTTTGTACGGTAGCGGGGCGAGAATGACGGCTTTGACGACGCTGAAGAGGGCCGTGTTGAAGCCGATGCCCAGTGCGAGCGTGAGCAGCACGACGATAGCAAAGCCGGGCGCGCGCCAGAGCGTACGCACGGCGTGCCTTAGGTCGCGGGTCAGTTCGTCCATGTGAGCGTCCGGTCGGAGAAGTGGCTCGTGGCTCGTGCCTCGATACCGTTTCCCAGTTGGACAGGCGCGGCGATTTAATGGTTGGAGACTGCGGAAGTTTTTGACCACGAGCCACGAGCCACGAGCCACGAGCCACGAGCCACGAGCCACGAGGCGCCGCCAGTTAGTT
>JBBQYT010000026.1:0-10205 GCA_038208385.1 Longimicrobiales bacterium
GCATCCATTAGCGCAATGAACCGGGCGTTGTGAGTCGGTTCCAGCAGGTGGATGAGCTCGTGAACAACGACGTATTCCAGGCACTCCGGTGGTTTCTTCGCGAGCTCGGTGTTCAGCCGGATGGTCTGCGCACCATGATTGCAGCTTCCCCACTTTGTCTTCATCCGCCGCACATAGAAGCGCCTGGGCACAACCCCGATAAGCCTTTCCCAACGCTCGAGGAGCGGGGGGACAGCAATCCTCAACTGGTCGCGGTACCATCCGTCGAGCAAAGCCTCTCTGCTTCTCGCGGTCGTATGCGGATGGACGTACAGGACCAGCCGCCTCGGTGTCAGCTCGACCGATGGGCGCGCAGAAGCTTCTCGAACTGTCAGAAGAATCCGCTTGCCCCATACGTAGTGGCTTTCCCGCTCGAGATACTCGCGCGCAGTTTCGCGCTCCTGCACGGTCAACTTGCGCTGCTGCCGGCGGATCCAGTCCAGCTTTGATATCGCGAACAGTCGGACTGTATCAGCGTTCATACGCGCCGGCGCGGCAATGCGCACCCGTCCGCCGGGGGGATAAACACTGAGATGGACGTTCTTGATGTTCTTGAAGACCACATCCACGGTCAGACTGCCGAGCTTCAGCTGCGTTACCATCAGTATTCGCGTTGCTGCTTGACGATCAGAAAAATGCGCTCGACTTCGGTGGGATCCCCCAGAAGATCGTACAGCGCCTTCCTGATGATCTGCTCGCGGGCATGCACGCCACGCCAGTCGTCGGGACGCACGGCGCGCACGGCCTTGTCGATGTTGAGTGCGAGATTCAGAAGCGGATCGCCTGCCATTTCAAGCTTTGCATGTGGCTCGGCTACGCGCCTCGCGCGAGGCCGCTGTTCACCTGGCCGCTTCAGGTTGTTGTAGAGTGCACGCAGCGCCGGGCTGTTACGCAGCTCCTCCGGCGCATCGGCGGCGTAGCCTGCATCAACTCGTTTTGCCAGATCTGCAATGCGCCCAAGGTATTCCTCGTACTCGATCGCCCTCGCCTTCCTGAGCGCGATGATCTCATCGAGTAATGCGGACATCTTCTCGAAGTACGCCGGGTCGTTCAGGTGCTCCTTGATGATTGTCCTGCGCACGTTGTTCTCGATCGTCTCGGCAATCGCGGTTCTGTCGCCCTTCAAGCCGCTGAGCTGCGACGCGATCGCATCCGCAATGCCCGTTTTCACGATCAGCTCGATGAGGCCAATGCCTTCGAACGGAGAGATCGTGCGCGGCTCGTCCGCTTCGATATACGTGTCGATCAGGTGACGCATGTCCGCTTCGTACGCCTTGATGTCGAGCGTCTCGCCACTGGCTTTGCGAACGATCTCGCGGATGTCCAGATAGTGCTTCATCTGTTGCTTGATGCGAGCTACGTCGCTCCCGCTATAGCCGGCCGCGTCCAGCTCGTCTGCGATGTTCGCGTAGGCACGCACCAGCGCCACAGCCGCCTTGTAGAGCGCGGCGCGCCGTGGCGCGCGCTCCTCAAGCTCTGATACAATCTCCGTGTTGCCGCAGAAATAATGGATGTGCTCGAGCTCGTTCTGCGGTGGCTCGACGGGCTCGCACAGCAGGAAAAGCGCTTCGAACGCACTGTCGAGCCGCTCCCTCCCCTTCTTGACGCGATCCTGCATCAAAACTTCAGGGTCGATACCGCCGGCACTGTGATCCAGCTCCGACGTGTAAACCGAAATCGCGCTCTCCACTTTCTTGAACAGATCCTTGTAGTCGACGATGTACCCGAAATCCTTGTCTTCACCGTCCAGCCGGTTCGTGCGGCAGATGGCCTGGAAAAGCCCGTGGTCCTGCATGGTCTTGTCGATGTACAAATACGTGCACGGCGGTGCATCGAATCCCGTGAGCAGCTTGTCAACGACGACGAGCAGCTTCATGCTCGCGGGCTCGTGAATGAACTGGTCCTTCGCTTGCTCTTCGTACGTTTCCGTCTTGTTCATCCCCGGCTTCGGTGCAACGTCCTTCAACAGCTCCGTGTATGTGTTGTAAATGAACTGCCTGTCCGTCTCGCTGTTCTCACCCGTCTCCTCCAGCGATACATCACCGGCCTGCGGGTTATATGACGTGATGAGCGCGCACTTGTTCTTGAACGGCGTCTTTTGAAAGAGCGCGAAGTACTTGCATGCTTCGTAAATACTTGATGCGACGAGAATCGCGTTGCCACGCTCGCTGGACAAACGCGGCTTGACACTGAAATCGAAGATGACGTCGCTTACAACGCGATCCATTCGTGAGGCCGAGCTGAGCACCTTCTGCATCGTGCCCCACGTCTTCCTCAACTCGTCTTTCTGCCACTCGTTCAAGCCCTTCGTCTTGGCCTCGAACCACGCATCAATCTTCTCCGCCGAGCCCAGGTGCTGCTCGATATCGCGCGCCTCGTAAACCAGGTCGAGAACCACGCCATCATCGACACCTTCGCTGAACTTGTACGTGTGGATGTACCCGCCGAACACTTCAATGCTCGTTGCGCGATCCTGCGCGAGCAGTGGCGTACCCGTGAATCCAACGAACACGGCATTGGGCATCATCGCCTTCATGACGCGGTTCAGCTTGCCGCTCTGCGACCGGTGGCACTCATCCACAAACACGAACACCTCGCCTACAGCCATGGAAGGCGCCTGTTCGATCTCCTTGATGAACGCATCAAAGTCCGCAACATCGCGCGCACCGAACTTGTGGACGAGCGAACACAGCAGGCGCGGCGTTGCTTGCGAGAGCTGTTTCATCAGGTCGCGGCCGCTGCTCGTCCGATAGATCGACTCACCCGATGCCTTGAACACGCGCTCGATCTGCTTGTCCAGCTCATCGCGGTCCGTCATGATCGCTACGCGCGCGTGCGGATTGTTTTCCAGGATCCATTTGGCAAGGAGCAGCATGACAATGCTTTTGCCACTGCCCTGCGTGTGCCAGATGATGCCGCCTTTGCGCTCGCGCACGTGCGCCTGCGCGGCCTTGATGCCGAAATATTGATGCGCACGCGGCAGCTTCTTGTAGCCGCCATCGAAGACGACGAAATCGTGCACAAGCTCCAGCAGCCGCCGCTTGTCGCACATCTTGAGCAGGTACTTGTCCAGCTTGAAGCGACTGTCGTCCGCTTCATCCTCTTTCCAATTCAGGAAGTATTTTTCCTGCGTACCTATGGAGCCATATCGCAGACCTTCGGAGTCATTGCCTGCAAAAATCAGCTGCACAGTGCTGAAGAACCATTCGTGAAACATTGGCAGCTGATTGGACAGGCACTGCCGGATGCCATCGCCGATCGTGACGCGACTGTTCTTGAGCTCCAGCACCCCGATGGCGATGCCGTTGATGTACAGCACGATGTCCGGCCGGCGCTCGTGGTTTCCCTTGAGCGTCACTTCTTCGGCAATCGCGAAATCGTTCAGCCCGGGCTTGTCCCACTCGATCAGATGGACCGTCTCCGTAACTTTGCCCGCCTCAATTTTCACGGGGACGCCGTACCTCAGCATACCGTAAACGGCGAGGTTGTTCTGGTATAGGTTGCGGTTGTGATGACTGGCTTCGGTGCGAAGCTTGAACACTGCACTGCTGATCTGCGCAGTGTTGTAACCGCGTTTTTTCAGGTGTGCGGACAGCAGACCTTCATCGATATTGCTGTTGCCGTCGCGGTCGCTCCAGTCGCCAAGAAAGCGGTAGCCCAGCTCACCCTTGAACAACGCGATGATCCGGTCCTGCGTGGCGCGCTCGGGCTTGCCGACGTCGCTCATGTGTCTGGATTCGCTTTCACCAGTGGACCGATTCTGTCGTTCAACCCGAGCGCTCGAACTCGGGAATCACGCGTCGCATGTATTCATCGAAAAGCGGAACCGTAAACGCCATCTCGCCATACGATGGGCTGTACACCATGCCCTTCTTGATGAGACTCGCGCGCAACGGACCTAACGTCGTGCTCCGTACGCCCAGGCAGGCTCCAATGTCGCTCGTCCGGTACGGTCCCGCGCCAAGCTCCGCCATTGCGCGCAAATACTGCTTCTCACGCGGAGTCAGCCTGTCGAAGCGAACGCGGAAGAAGTTTTCGTCCAGACGTTTCCTGGCGACATCGGCTGCCGCGCGCACGTGCTTCTTCGTGATCGGTGACGCAGGCGCGTGGTTCCACGCCTGATAGCCCCACTCCTGCAGGAAATACGGGTAGCCGCGCGTCAGCGAAAATACTTCGCGCAATGCCGCCGCCTGAATCGATTCGCCTGCGTGTGCAACCGGATCACGAATCGCCTGCGCAGCACTCGCCTCATCGAGCGCACCGACATCCGGAAAGCTGAACAACCGCTCCGCATATGATTTCGACTCGCCGGCGAGGCCCGGAAGAATCGGGAGACCCGCGCCAATGAGGACCACCGGCAGCCGCCGTTGCTGCATCCTGTGCATCGACATGATCAGCGCACTCAACTCCATCTGGCTGAAATACTGAAGCTCGTCGATCAGGACCGCCACAGCCGTAGCACGCTCCGCCGCCGCCTCGCCCACCGCCACGAACAGATTGGGCAGGTCGACCTCGAGATCGCCGCTGTCCGCCGCGCCCACCTCCGGATCGATATCCACCCCGAACTCCACCTCGCCTACCGTCACCTTGATCGCACCAATGAAGCTGCGCAACACACCCAGCCCGCGACGCACCTTGTCGCCCGTGCCGGCCATACGGTCGAGGTCGTAGAGCACGCGACGCAGGTGCGGAATCAGCAGCACGCCGAGAGCCTTGTTCTCGTGCGCCTCGAAGAGAATGGTGCGGTAGCCCCCAACTTGTGCCATGCGCTCCATCTCATTGAGTAACACGGTCTTACCGACACCGCGGAGCCCCGTCAACAGCAGGCTCTTCTCCGGGCGCCCGGCCATGACCCGGCCGAACAGGACCCACGCCTGTTCCAGTACGGCGTCGCGGCCAGCCAACTCGGGCGGCGGAGAGCCAGCGCCGGGTGAGAAGGGGTTACGGATGGCGTCCATGACCTGAGTTATAGAAACTTATAGGCAGTTATACAAGATTCTTCTTATAACTGCGTATAAGTCGGTATAGGTGGTGGGTTGGGAGCGATGCGGCCGGGGTCAGACCAGCCGGATCCGGCCGGTCAGCAACTCCTGCATCATGCCCTGCTTGATGTTTCTTGCCTTGGCGAGCTTCGCTTCGAGCGCGTCGATTTCTGCGTCCATGTCGGAGAGTAAGGTCGCGATTGCGCGTTGCTCGCTGGCGTTAGTCGGTACGAGGGTCTCATGTCCGTTTATCAAGCCCGTGTTGAGGTTCATTTGTGAGCCGGTTTGACCGTGTTTTCTCCAATCCGGCTGAATCCAATTTAGAGTGTGATAGAGAAATCTCTGGTCGACTTTGAGATTCTCGAAGACGACAAATCCGTCGTGGATGCACGCATCGATCGCCGTGATCACGGGTTTTCCGACTGTCGCGCAGATACTCATGATCAGGCTGCCCGGGCTCACTCGCCGGCTACGGCGGACGCCTTCATCAGACAAACGCTGGGTCGTTTCGTCAAGCAACATCCCCGCTGCGGTGACATCTGAAATCCGCACCCAGCCGATGGACGATTTCTCATCGAACCAAAGTGGGCTATCGATAGGGCGTGGCGACGCTCCTCGTTGAATGGTTGCCAGTTGGCTCAGGCGCTTCAACTCCCAAGGCTCGCTGAAGCCCTGCATACGCCGCTTCGCTGTCAGCAGTTCCTGCATTGCGCCTTGTTTGATCTGGCGCTTCTTGGCAATGAGTTGTTCGAGAGAATCAACAAGTGCATCTGCGTCACTCAACGCTTCGGCAATTAATTCTTGTTCCGCCTTCGTTGGCGGAAGTGCTATTTCCGCTTCTCGAACTTGCAGAAGGCTAATCTGCGGATATGCTTGCCCTGTGGTAATGGACCCGAACCGCCGACGTGAGGAGGACAGAGACAAAGCATGGAACACATAATTGGAATCGACATCGTTGGAAGTAATACGGACCCGCGCAATGTGTTGATTGATGTTCCCGTCGCCTACACCTGACAGCATCACGACTCTTCCGACGTTGCCAGTGATCGTCAGGAGAATGTCGCCGTCGCGCACTTCGCTTCTTCGCATTACTGAGTGAGCCGCTTGAGATATGTGCATAGATTGCTTCAGATCAAGCCCGTGATCAGAAACACATTCGCTTCTCAAGAAGAGAACGCCTGAGTTTTGCCACTTGAAGCCATATGTCGTGGGTGTGGAGCCTTTTGTGATGAAGGCAGAAAGTCGCGCCAGGGGCATCACGTACCAATCCACGGGCACGACACCGACGTCTGTGACCTTATACGGGCGTCGCGTCATGCATACTCATGTCCAACAGATGACGACTCACCTTAGCCAGCATGCTAGCCGAACGGCTTTGCAGCTGGCCCAGCGCGGCTTCGTATCGTTCTGCCAACTCGTTTAATCGGCTCGCGAACTGCAGGCTCACGCGATTTAATTCGCCGTGAACTGCGGCCTCGAGCAGGTGGCTGAGCCATTTATCTTCAACGACTAACGTCTTGATCTCGTCCTCCCCAAGCTTCGGATATTTAGCGTATGCGTGTGCATCAAGCGCTGCTTCGCTTTCCTTCAGCATACTCTTCAGCTCCGCTTCAACGTCCTTGAACTTCAACCATTTGCTTAACACCGCCGCTTCGTCTTTCAGCTCCTTGTCGCCTTTGATCTCCTTCAGCCGTGCGGCGACGTTAGCCTTGTTCACCTTCTCCAGCTCCGCAAACGCGCCCTCCTCGCCGCCGTTCTCTTCCTCCAGTTCGGATAGCTGCGCGCTCACACTCTCCAGTTCGGCGTTCAAGTCATCGATCGCTGCCTGCTCCTTTGCAAAATACCGTGCGACGATAAGCGGCTTCGGGATCAGCTCGCATGTCCAGCCCTTGTCTCTTTCCTTGCCCTTTTTGTCTTTCTCGATGATCCGCGACGTCTCCGCTTGCCAGCCATCCGCGGCGACCGCATAGCAGTCATCCTGCATGATCTCAGACCAGTAGTCCATCAGGTGCTGATAGATGTCGTATGCGTCGATGAGCGGACGGCCGCTGTAATGCGCGAGCAGATCCTCGCCCAACTCTTTGATAAGATCCTTGGGATGAAAGCCAGGCTGCAGCTTTTTCAGCGCTGCACTCGTCTTCTGCCGCCACGTGTCGAAGTGCTCGTTCATGCATGCGATGAACGCGGCGAATTCGGGGTGCTCGTAGATCGCCGATTTGATTGCGGTCTTGTCGAGGGCGAGGTCGAAGTAGCCGGGGCGGTTCGGTGTGAAGAGTGTGTCGCGCAGTGTTGGACACACGGCCCAGTAGCGCTCGAGCGCATCGATGTCGCGCGCGGGTATGCCGCCTTGCAGATGCCCGGCTATGTCCTGCAGATCCTCGGGAACCTGGCTATCGATGTAGCGCGGCAGGTTCAGATTGAAGTCATTCTTCTCGATTTCGTCGAACGACACCATGCGCGCGTACTTCGGCACATCGAGCCGCTTGTTGAACACGTCGACGATCTTGTGGATGTCCATACTGCGCAGCCGGTTCTTGGGGCCGTCCTTCATGAAGCCGGCGCTCGCATCGATCATGAAGAGGCCTTTGCGTGCATGCGCATCCTCCTTGTCGATGACGACGATGCACGCGGGAATGCCGGTGCCGAAGAAGAGGTTTGCAGGCAGGCCGATGATGCCCTTGATGTAGCCTTTGCGCACGAGGTTGCGTCGGATCCCGGCTTCCGCATTGCCGCGGAACAGCACGCCGTGCGGCAGAATGCACGCGCCCTTGCCAGTGCTCTTCAGTGAGCGGACAATGTGCAGCAGGTATGCGTAGTCGCCCTGCTTCGCGGGCGGTGTGCCGAACGTATTGAAGCGCTCGTGCGGATCGTTCAGCGGGTCGAGTCCGGTGCTCCAGCGTTTATCCGAGAATGGCGGGTTTGCGACAACATAGTCGAACGTTTTCAGTGTCTCGCCATCCATGAATTTCGGATCCGTGAGCGTGTTGCCCTGCATGATCAGCGCGCCCGCGTTGTCGTGCAGGATCATGTTCATGCGCGCGAGACCGCTCGTCGCCGAATCTTTCTCCTGTCCATACAACGTGACCGGAGTGCCGGCTTCGTCTGCGACTTTCAGCAGCAGTGAGCCCGAGCCACATGTCGGATCATAAACTGTCGTCGCAGCGCTCGTCCTTGCGTTCCGGATGCCACTGATCTGCGCGATGATGCGGCTCACTTCTGCCGGCGTGTAGAACTGTCCCTTGCTCTTGCCACTCTCGGTGGCAAAGTGTCGCATGAGGTATTCGTAGGCGTCGCCCAGGATGTCGTCGCCATCAGCGCGGTTCTTCGAGAAATCGAGCGCCCTGTCCTCGAAGATCGCGATGAGACTGGTCAGGCGGTCGACTTTTTCCTCCCGTCACCGAGCTTCGACGGATCGTTGAAGTCGGGCATGTCGGCCAGGCGGTTCGCTGCGACCAGCGGAGCAATGATTTTCTTGTTGATCTGGTCGCCGATATCGCTCCTGCCCTTCAGAGCGACCATGTCCTTGAAGCTCGAGCCCTCGGGGACCGTCACCGCTCCGTACGGCTGGCCCGCGTACTTGTCGCTCACGTACTTGATGAACAGCAGCACCAGGACGTAGTCCTTGTACTGGCTCGCGTCCATGCCGCCGCGCAGCGCGTCGCAGCTCTGCCACAACCGCGAGTAAATCTCTGATTTCTTTATCGCCATGGATTCAGCACGTTGACGCCACGATTCTTGAAGTCATCCATGTTGCGCGTAACCAGCGTCAAAGCATTGACCTTTGCAGTTGCGAGGATGAGCCCATCGACTACCGCAAGCGGCCGGCCCGCATCATCGCCTTCCGCTGTCAGCTGACCCCACATGTGCGCGACCGCAACATCGATCGCCAAAATACGCCCGCTAAACTGTTCCGGCAGCGTTCGGAGCAGCCAGCTCTGTAAATCACGCTCCCGTTTGCCTTCCCCCAAACGCGCAACAGCGCGCGCGATTTCACCAACCGTGACCACGCTGATCGCGAGGTCCAGAGGTATCTGTTCCTCGAGCCATTCCACCGCACCCCCGTTGGGCTTGAGCTTCGCGGGCTCCGACAATAGCATCGTATCGAGAAGAAACCTCACAACGGCAAATCCCGCGGCAAATCGCGCGAACGCACCAGCTGCAGCTCCCCGGACGCGAACGCTTCCGCAAGCGGAGACTCCCGCACGAACGCCGCTACATTTTGCTGTTTGAGCGCGAGCCGCCGATAGTCTTCGACCGACAGCACCACTACCTCCTCGCGCCCATGCCGGGTCACGATCTGCGGCCCATCGCGACGCGCAGACTGAACAAGCCGGCTGAACTGATTTTTCGCATCTTCGAGCTTCCACACCGCCAAAGTCGCCTCCTGTCTTGTTTGGCTAGACCAATCTAGCTTGTCTAGCTAATTTTATGCAAGCGCAGCACCAGCGCGAGCCTCATCCACCGGGATCAACCTGCCATATAACGCTTGCGTAAAAGGTGGCTTTAACACATGCTTAATAAGCACAATTTGTGAATGACCCTGTAATCTGAGGTGATTTATGAGTTCACAGGGCGTTGGTTCTAGGGCAGTTCGTAAACGCCGAAGGAAGGTAGCCGGAGGTTTGACGAAAGCGTCGTTTCAGCTGGCCACTACGGTCGTCCAGGCCGTTGATTCACTAGTGAGAGAGGGTGGGTTCGCCAGTAAGAACGTCTTTGTTGAGGAGGCGCTCAGGGACAAAATTCGAGACATGGGCCGGCAGGCGCTCTATGCAGCGTACGCCGAAGCGGCAAGCGACCCCGTCTTCATGGCCGAGTTCGAAGCAACGAATGCCGCTTTCGATGTAACGACATCCGACGGACTGGCGAAGGCGTAAAGGATGGCGTATCCCGGCGCCGTTGAGCGGTGGCAGGTCTTTCGCGCGGACCTGGATCCGGTAGTTGGTAGCGAGCAGGCCGGAATAAGCAGGCCAGTACTGGTAGTGTCTAACGACGGTTTCAATGCCAGGTTCTCGACAGTCACGGTTCTGCCGTTAACAAAACTGGAAGGCAAGGGGCGGAAACCATACAGGTTCGAGGTGGTACTCGAGCCCGGGATAATCGGCAGGGGCGTCACCAGCCTGGTCCAGGTAAATCAGATCCGGACGATTTCAAAGCTCCGCCTGCTCGAGTTGTTCGCCCGGCTGG
>JBBQYT010000027.1:0-10177 GCA_038208385.1 Longimicrobiales bacterium
GATCAAATACAGAGCGCGCGGCTACCGAAACCGCGACAACTTTCGGCTCGCGATCCTGTTCCACTGCGGTGGTCTCAATATGGACCCACGCTAAACCCGGAAGAGCCCAAAAAACAAAACAGCCAGCGCACTCGAGCTGGCCGTTCTGTTTCCGCTGCTCCGCTATTGGCGACTCTGTGCTACATCGGTTTCCAGACCAGCTCCACGTACATGAAGAGACTCAACAGGAACGTGATTGCAGCAATCAACGCAGCTGCGCTCGGACGTCCGATGCCAGGTCCGCGCATGCCACAAAATCCGCACATGCGCGCCGAGTCCGACACCAGCGAGCCGCATGATTCACATCGTTGATAATTTTCGACGGTCAACATCGTTCGCTCCCGGGAATTTTTGATTTCGCTTTCCCAGGATACGCCGCACTTCGTGGTCACGGATGGGCAGTTGCATGCCCATGCGCCCCCGAGAAGTGCGCCGTGAATCTCTAAATAGTTGGGACCAGCGATGTTCAGTGAGGCTTCGGCACGATCGTGTCGATTTCGGCCAGCTCTGCGGTCGACAGCTTCCAGCCTGCGGCTTCTGCGTTTCTGCGCACTTGCTCCGGCTTCGTGGCTCCGGCTATGACGGATGCCACGACTTTGCGCGACGCCAGCCACGAAAACGCCAGCTCGAGGATCGTGCGTCCGCGCGCGTTCGCGAACGTGATCAGCTCCTCGACGATGTCGAGGTTCTGATCCGTCAGCAGCTCGGCGTGCCACCCTGCTGCTATGCGACTGCCCTCGGGCGCTGGCTGGCCGCGTCGATATTTGCCCGACAGCAGTCCGCTCGCCAGCGGAAAAAACGGCAGAAACGCAATGCCGAGCCGCTTGCATTCGGCGAGGACGCCAAGCTCGGGCTCGCGGTGAAGCATGCTGAATTCGTTCTGCACGCTCTCGAAACGCTTGCCACCCTCAGGCACGACCGATTCTGCTTCACGCAGCTGGTCGACGGTGAAGTTCGAGCAGCCGATCTCGCGCACTTTGCCAGCCTGCACGAGCTCGCTCATCACTCCGAGCGTGTCCGCGATGGGTACGGTGGGATCCGGCGTGTGGAGCTGATAGAGATCTATGTGATCGGTGCGCAGCCGCTGCAGACTGTCCTCCAGGGCGCGTCTCACGTAGTCCGGCTTCGCACCACGCTTCTGCTCGTCCACCTTCATCCCGAACTTCGTCGCCAGCACAATGTCTTTGCGTCGGTCGCCGAGAACGCGGCCCAGATACTCTTCGCTCTTCGTCTTGCCGTAGATGTCTGCCGTATCGAAAAAATTGATGCCGGCATCCAGTGCTGCATGGACTACAGCGGCCGTCGCCTTCTCATCGATGCGGCCGAAATTGTTGCATCCAAGTCCAACCAGCGAAACCTGCAGTGAACCTATGTGGCGAGTTTCCACGTTTGATCTGCCTTACGACGAGTGATCGTGCATCATCCGCCAACCCTGGCTGAAGTGCGCCAAATTGTTGTGAACCAGCCTGTCTGGTCCGGCCTCCCGGCTCCCGTTAGTACGAACTTCCCGGTCACGAGCGCATGATCCGGTCCCGGAAATCGCACGTCCACGCTCTCCGCGGGATATCCGCGCGACGGTTTCGGTTGAAGCCGAATCGAATTACTGTGCAGCACTCCTTTGACACACTGCACCGTCCGTGGGCATGACTCAATCGGATGAGCACACCAAAAACCATTAAATTCGTCTGGGGTAAACATATATACGGCATGCTGTTGGCATGATTTCCTCAACTTGGGTAGCGTGCCGCGTGCCGGCAAAACAGAAACCCGACGCACTGAAATGGCGCACAGAACTTTCGTAGACCGCATCGGCATGACCTGGGAAGTATGGGACGTCCGTCCGGCCTCACCCGTTCTTATGACGAGTGCGGAAGGGTCGACGCCCAAGGCGCTCGCCCATGGCTGGCTGTGCTTCCAGTCGGGGTCGACCCGCAAACGCCTTTTTCCGATCCCGGAAGGTTGGGAGCGGCTCTCCGAGGAAGAGCTCGTCCGCATTTGGCGCACCGCCACGCCTGCCCCGACGCGCGGGCCCGGCGCTACGGGCAACATACCCCCGTCTGGAGCCAGGCCGTCGCTGTCGACAGACTGACGCTTTATCCTTCCTGCAGCACGAGTTGACACATAGGAAATTTTTGCTATAATGGGAGTCTGTCTCGGAGCTGGCTTACGGAGCCCGCGCATGAACGAGAAGCGGCCTCTGCGCCGCCCGACATGAATTCCGCGGTGGCGCGGGCGACCGAATCCCTGGTGGATTGGACGCCGGCGCCGCGGCTTTGGTAGAGTGCTCCCGCGCCCTTCCGAGACAGAACTGTCGACCGCACCAGCGCGGCGACCCCGTCCAGGCCCTTGGGGCCACACGAGAACGATCCAGAGGACAAGAGAAAATGGGCAAGGCGAAGTTCGAGCGGACGAAGCCGCACGTGAACGTGGGCACGATTGGCCACGTCGATCACGGCAAGACGACACTGACGGCAGCGATCACGCGAATCCAGGCAGCAAAGGGCCTCGCGGACTACGTGAGCTTTGACAACATCGACAAGGCACCGGAAGAGCGCGAGCGTGGCATCACGATCGCGACGGCGCACGTTGAATATCAGACCGAGAAGCGTCACTACGCGCACGTGGACTGCCCGGGACATGCAGACTACGTGAAGAACATGATCACGGGCGCCGCGCAGATGGATGGCGCGATCCTGGTCGTGAGCGCAGCGGACGGTCCGATGCCGCAGACGCGCGAGCATGTGTTGCTGGCGCGCCAGGTGAACGTGCCGTACGTGGTGGTGTTCCTGAACAAGGTGGACATGGTCGACGACGAAGAGCTCGTGGAGCTTGTCGAGCTCGAGGTTCGTGAGCTTCTCTCCGAGTACGACTTCCCGGGCGATGACACACCGATCATCCGTGGCAGTGGTCTGAAGGCACTCGAGTCGGGTGATCCGACCAGCGAGTGGGGCCAGAAGATCACGGAGCTGATGAACGCGATTGATACGTGGATTCCGGAGCCGGTCCGCGAGACGGACAAGCCGTTCCTGATGCCGGTCGAGGACGTGTTCTCGATCACGGGTCGAGGTACGGTTGCGACGGGTCGAATCGAGCGCGGCAAGGTGAAGGTGGGCGAGGAAGTGGAGATGGTGGGACTCGGGGCGACGAAGAAGACAACGGTTACGGGAGTGGAGATGTTCCGTAAGCTGTTGGATGCGGGTCTTGCGGGAGACAACGTCGGGTTGTTGTTGCGCGGTGTTGCGAAGGAAGAGATCGAGCGCGGGATGGTTTTGGCCAAGCCGGGCTCGATCACGCCGCACACGAAGTTCAAGGCCGAGGTGTATGTGCTGACGAAGGAAGAGGGCGGCCGTCACACACCGTTCTTCAATGGCTATCGTCCGCAGTTTTATTTCCGTACGACGGACGTGACGGGAAGCGCGCAGCTGCCGGAAGGCGTCGAGATGGTGATGCCGGGTGACAACGTGCAGATGGTAGTGGAGCTGATCAGCCCGATCGCGATGGAGAAAGAGCTGCGCTTCGCAATTCGCGAGGGCGGCCGTACCGTCGGCGCGGGCGTCGTCACGGAGATCGTTCTGTAATGGCTGGCAAAATTCGTATTCGTCTGAAGGCGTTCGATCACGCAGTGATCGATCAGACTGCAGCGGACATCGTACGCACGGCGCAGAAGACAGGCGCACGTGTCAGTGGTCCGATTCCGCTGCCGACGCGCATTCAACGGTGGACGGTTCTCCGTTCGCCGCACGTAGACAAGAAGAGCCGTGAGCAGTTCGAGTTGAAGACGCATAAGCGCGTCATCGACATCATGGATTCACGGCCTCAGACGATCGACGCACTGACGAAGCTGGATCTCCCGGCGGGCGTCGACGTCGAAATCAAAGTCGACTGAGCAGGGTTCGGGCGATGGCGGGAATAATCGGACGTAAGCTGGGCATGACCCAGATCTTCAATGACGCGGGTGCAGTCGTTCCTGTAACGATCATCGAGGCAGGTCCGTGCTCGGTGACTCAGGTAAAGACTGAAGAGTCGGACGGCTACACGGCAGTCCAGCTCGGATTCGGTGTGCTGAAGGAAAAGCGCACGCCGAAAGCGGAGAAGGGACACGCTCTCAAGGCGGGTCTCGACTTCACACCGAGCACACTGCACGAATTCCGGACGGATGCTCCCGAAGGCTTCGAGATCGGTCAGCAGCTCACAGTGGATCAGTTCGCCGCGGGCGAAACGGTCAAGGTTACGGGACGCACAAAGGGTCGCGGGTTCCAGGGTGTCATGAAGCGTCACGGCTTCCATGGTCGCCCAGGTTCACACGGTCACCCGAGAGCGAGAGGACCCGGTACCCTCGGACCTGGAACGAACCCGTCGCGCGTGATCAAAGGCAAGAAGATGCCCGGGCACATGGGCGATCAGCAGCACACGCTCAGGAGCGTACGCGTCGAGAAAATCGACACCGCACGCAATCTGATCTTCGTGCGCGGTCCGGTGCCTGGCGCCCGGAACAGTCTCGTTTTCATCAAGAAGGCGTGAGCGCGATGTACAAGGCACGGGTCGTTTCGGCCAAGAGCAAGAAGACCAGCGAGCAGGAGCTTCCGCAGTCGCTCTTCGACGGCGTCATTCATGAAGCCGCGATGTGGCAGTCGGTGAAAGCATTCCTCGCCAATCAGCGGCAGGCGACGTCGCACACGAAAACACGTGAGCACGTCTCCGGCGGCAACAAAAAGCCATGGCGTCAAAAGGGCACCGGTCGTGCCCGCCAGGGCTCGATCCGTTCGCCACAGTGGCGTGGCGGTGGCAGTGTGTTCGGACCGCGCAAAGAGCGGAATTTCCATGAGGAAATTCCGAAGAAGGTGCGCTGGCTCGCACGTCGCTCCGCGTACAATGCGCGTGCAGAAGATGGCGCAATCGTGATCGTTGATAATTTCGCGCTCGAGGCACCGAAGACGCAGGCCGTCGTGAAGATGCTCGACGCCGCGGGTGCAACCGGCAACGTGCTGCTGTTGACCGACGCGCACAGTCCTGAGCTGTATCTGTCGGCCCGCAACCTTCAAAACGTGCTGGTGCGGCAGTTCGGTCAGGAGTCGGCGTATGATCTGCTCTGGTCGGACACCGTTGTGATCGAGGGCTCCGCATTGGTGCGTGCAGATGAGGTGGCTCATGCGTGATGTCCGGAACATAATCATTCGCCCCGTCGTGACGGAGCGGTCGACGATCGACGCCGATGAGCGCGGCGCCTACACATTCATCGTGGACAAGGCTGCCAACAAAATCGAGATCCGCACTGCGGTCGAGAAGCTGTTCGGCGTCAAGGTCGATGCGGTTCGCACGATGAATTACCGTGGCAAGGTGCGTCGCCTGGGTACGAACATCGGCAAGCGCGCAAGCTACAAGAAGGCCGTCGTGAAGCTCGCCGAGGGTGAGCGCATCGACGTGTACGAGGGAGTCTAAACAAAATGCCAATTAAGAGCTTCAAGCCAATTACGCCGAGCCAGCGCTACCGTCAGATCGTCGATCACGAAGAGCTGACACGTTCGACACCCGAGAAGTCATTGCTCGAGTCGAACAAGCGCACCGGCGGTCGTAACCACCACGGCCATGTGACATCGCGCCGGCGTGGCGGCGGCGCAAAGCAGCAGTACCGTCGCATCGATTTCAAGCGCAACAAGTTCGGCGTGCCGGGCAGGGTTGCCGAGATCGAATACGATCCGAACCGCACTGCCAACATCGCGCTGATCCATTACGCGGATGGCGAGAAGCGCTATATCCTGCACCCCCGCAACCTGAAGCAGGGTGACACGATCGTAAGCGGACCGGGCTCCGACATTCGTGTCGGCAATGCACTTCCGCTCGGCGAAGTACCGCTCGGTACGATGGTGCACAACATCGAGCTCAAGCCGCTCAAGGGCGGACAGATCGTGCGAAGCGCCGGTACGGGCGCTCAGGTCGTGGCGAAGGAAGGCGATTACGTGACGCTGCGCATGCCGTCAACGGAAGTGCGTATGGTTCACCGGGCCTGCCAGGCTACAATCGGTCAGATCGGAAACATCGATCACGAGCTCCAAAAGATCGGCAAAGCAGGTGCAAATCGCTGGCGCGGCAAGCGTCCGAAGGTCCGCGGCGTTGCAATGAACCCCGTCGACCATCCATTGGGTGGTGGTGAGGGCAAGACGTCGGGTGGCCGTCCGCCGGTTTCGCCGTGGGGCAAGCGCGAGGGCGTGAAGACACGCAAAAAGAAGAAGCAGTCGAACCAGTACATCGTCCGCGGCCGTCGTCGCGGCAAGGCTACGACTTAACTATGTCGAGATCGATCAAGAAGGGCCCCTACATCGACGCTGGTCTCATGGCGAAGATCGAGGGCATGAACGACCGCAGCGAAAAGAAGGTGTTGAAGACATGGGCGCGTGCGTCCACCATCTCACCTGAATTCGTCGGTCACACCCTCGCCGTGCACAACGGGAACAAGTTTATCCCGGTGTACATCTCCGAGAACATGGTCGGCCACAAGTTGGGTGAGTTTGCTCCGACGCGGTTGTTCCGCGGTCACGGTGGCAAGCTCTCCGACAAGCGGACGAAGGCAAAGTAATTATGGAAGCGAGAGCTGAGTCAAAGGGTAATCGCGGCAGCGCACGTAAGATGCGTCTCGTCGCCGATCTCATTCGCGGCAAGAACGCAGCGGTCGCAATTGGTCTGCTGCAGTTCTCGAAGAAGGGCTCTGCGGAGATTTTCGAGAAGACCCTGAAGTCTGCGATCTCGAACTCGAGGAACAAGGCCGAGGGTCTTGGTGAGTTTCTCGATGTGGACGAGCTGTTCGTGAAGGAAGTGTACGTGAACGAAGGCCCGAAGCTCAAGCGCTGGCGCGCAGCCGCGCAGGGGCGTGCAACGCCGATTCGTAAGGGAACGGCGCACGTGACTGTAGTCGTGGACAAGAGGGATTAATGGGACAAAAGGTACATCCGCGCGGGTTCCGTCTCGGAATCATCAAGCCCTGGAAGTCACGCTGGTATGCGGAGCGCAACTTCGCCCAGCTGCTGGCCGAGGACGAGACGATTCGTAAGTACCTCAAGCAGCGCCTTTCACACGCAGCGCTGTCGGAGATCGAGATCGACCGCAAGCCGCAGAAGATCGTCGTGACGGTGCACACTGCACGTCCAGGCGTCGTGATCGGCAAGCAGGGCGCGGAAGTCGACAGCCTGCGCGATGAGCTCGCGCACCTGACCAAGAGCGAAGTCTCGATCAATGTCGAAGAGACCAAGCGTCCCGAGCTCGATGCACAGCTCGTCGGTGACAACATCGCGCACCAGCTGCAGCAGCGCATTTCGTTCCGTCGCGCCATGAAGCGCGCGGTACAATCTGCGATGCGCGCGGGCGCAGAGGGCATTCGCGTTCACGTGGCCGGCCGTCTCGGCGGCGCCGAGATCGCGCGTTCGGAAGGCTACCATGAAGGCCGCGTGCCGCTGCACACGCTTCGCGCCGACATCGATTACGCACAGTCGACTGCGAAGACATCGTACGGCACCATCGGCATCAAGGTTTGGATCTTCAAGGGTGAGGTCGTTGAAGACCGTCGCGGCCGCACGTATTCGACCGGCGGCGGAAACTAGGGTTTCGAGAAAATGCTAGCTCCTAAGAGAGTCAAGTTTAGAAAACAGCAGAAGGGCCGTACGCGTGGTCTCGCGACTCGCGGTAATACGGTTGCCTTCGGCGACTTCGGACTTCAATCGCTCGATCCGGGCTGGGTAACCAACCGGCAGATCGAAGCGGCGCGCGTCGCGATGACGCGTCACATCAAGCGTGGCGGCAAAGTCTGGATTCGCATCTTCCCGGACAAGCCGGTCACCAAGAAGCCCGCCGAGACCCGCATGGGTAAGGGTAAGGGCAACGTCGAGATGTGGGTGGCGGTGGTGAAGCCTGGCCGTGTGATGTTCGAGCTGGAAGGTGTCGACGAAGTGACGGCAAAGCGCGCATTCGCGCTGGCCGAAGCGAAGCTGCCGTGCAAGTGCAAATTCGTGACGCGCGACCGCGGTCCCGAGGGAGGCGAATCGTGAAAGCAGACGAGATCCGCGACCTGACGAGTGATGAGATCAACGATCGCATCGCTCAGTCGCGTGAGGAGCTGTTCCGCCTGCGTTTTCGTGGCGCGACGCAGCAGTTGGAAAATCCGGCTCTGATCAGGAGCACGAGGAGAGACATCGCGCGCCTGCAGACAATTCTGCGTCAGCGCGAAACGACGCAAGCGAGCGGCAAGTAAAATGGCAGACGAAGAGAGAGCAAACCGAAAGACCCGCGTCGGCAAGGTGATCAGCGCCAAGATGGACAAGACGCTCATCGTCACCGTCGAGCGCAAGGTCGCGGACCGGCTTTATACCAAGAAAATTTCGCGCACGAAGAAGTATTATGCGCACGATGAAGAGAATGTTGCGAAGGAAGGCGACCTCGTGAAGATCATGGAGACTCGCCCTCTTTCGAAGACCAAGCGCTGGCGTGTAGTGGAAGTCGTCGAGCAAGCCAAGTAGAGCGAGACTATGATACAACAAGAGACCAGACTCAAGATCGCCGACAACTCGGGTGCAAAGGAAGCCCTTTGCATTCGCGTGCTCGGTGGCTCCAGCCGGCGTTATGCGCGCGTGGGCGACATCATTGTCGTGGCCATCAAGGACGCGCTTCCGCACGGCACAGTGAAGAAGGGCGAAGTCGCGAAGGCCGTCGTCGTGCGCACCTCGAAAGAGACGCGCCGCAAGGATGGCAGCTACATCCGCTTCGACGACAACGCCGCAGTATTGATCACTGACGCCGGCGAGCCGCGCGCAACGCGCATCTTCGGCCCCGTTGGACGCGAGCTGCGCGAAAAGAAGTTCATGAAGATCGTGTCGCTGGCGCCCGAGGTAATCTGACATGGCGAGTACAGTTGGCGGCGGCAAGCGCCGCAGGAAGTCGATCGCTCACAACCCGCGCAAGATTCACGTGCGCCGTGGCGACAAGGTGAAAGTCATTCGCGGCAACTTTGCCGGCACCGAGGGTACTGTGCTGCGCGTTTTGCCCGATGTGAATCGCGTCGTGGTCGAGGGTGTGAACGTGCGCAAGCATCACAAGCGCCCGACGCAGGAGAATCCGGACGGCGGCATCGCGTCCTACGAGGAGCCGATTCACGCATCGAACGTGATGTTGATCGACAGCTCGGGTGACCCGACACGGATTCGCAAGCACATCGATGAGGACGGCACGAAAGAGCGCATTGGAATCCGCAGCGGCAATCCGATTCCTGCGTCGAAATTGTAGAGAAAGCCAAATGAAGCCAAGACTGCAGCGGTATTACGAAGAGCAGGTTCGTCCCCGTCTCATGGAGACGCTCGGAACGAATAATCCGTACCGGATTCCTGCCATCGAGAAAGTCGTCCTGAACGTGGGCTACGGCGATGCGCCGAAGAACACGAAGATCATGGATTCATACGTCGAGGAGATGACGCTGATCAGCGGCCAGAAGCCCGTGCTGACGCGCGCTCGCAAGGCGATTTCGAACTTTGGTCTGCGCGAAGGTTTGCCGATCGGCGTGATGGTGACGCTGCGCGGCGCGCGCATGTACGAGTTCCTGGATCGTCTGATCAACGTCGCGGTTCCGCGCATTCGCGATTTCCGCGGTCTGTCGACGCGCTCCTTCGACGGTCGTGGCAACTACACGCTCGGTGTAAAGGAACAGCTGATCTTCCCGGAGATCAACTACGACAAAGTGCAGAAGATGCACGGCATGGACATCGTGATCGTGACGACGACAGCCAAGGATGATGAAGCACTGGCGCTGCTGCGCGGGTTCGGCATGCCGTTCCGCGGCGAGACACCGACAGTGATCTCGACTGAAGAGTACGCCGGCGCAGCCGACTAGAACCGAGAGAAATTAGATGGCGACCACTGCACATATCGAGAAGTCCAAGCGCAAGCCAAAGTTCGGCGTGCGCCAGCACAACCGCTGCGGCCGCTGCGGCCGTCCCCGCGCTTTCCTGCGCAAGTTCGGCCTCTGCCGAATCTGCTTCAGGGAAATGGCGCTGAAGGGAGAAATCCCCGGGGTCCGGAAAGCGAGCTGGTAGGAACCGCGTGGCACGAAGACCACTTCCTACAAGTCCGGAAGAGCCGGATACTATAGGAGACGTAACTG
>JBBQYT010000028.1:0-10115 GCA_038208385.1 Longimicrobiales bacterium
GTTCACCAGGAACACGGCGGGAAGCACGGGAATGACCGCATACCAGAGTACGCGCAACGCTGGCCCGGGGTAGATCCACAAGCCGGCGAGGAGCGCGCCGGTGAGCACCAGTCCGGCGAGCTGGGCGGTCTGCCACAGCACGGGTGTAGCCACGCTGGGTACGGCGCGCGCGGTTGCCATCAATCCCCTCCATCAGACAAGAATCCCACAGTAGAGAGAAAGTTACGGAGTGGCGATTCGATGATCTGTAGGGAATCTCCGCAAAGTGCGTGCAGATATCCCGCTTTCTGCGTAAGACCGGGTTGAGCCTCGTGCGCTCGATCGGATGACTCCCCCGCAACCTTCGCTAACGGCTTGTCGTGCGTCCACAGACGCGCGCAGGCCCGCGTGCACGAGCGCCGTTCGCTCCTGTACACCCGTCAGCCGCTGGGCCTGGCTGATCAGCTTGCATCGCGCCACGCTGGAGACCGGCCCTGGCGGGAGCACGTAGTTTTCGATCTTGCGCCTGCACCTTCGCGCCGGTAGCGTGCACCACGCCCACCGGCTCAATCCACACCCGGCCAGCTGAATTATTTGAACCCTCCAACCCGCACGCTTTCGTGGCTTCTGATCGCCGCGATTTGTGCGTTCAGTGGCAATGCGGCTGCGCAATCGTCTGCGGCTGCAGCGGGCGTTCCTCTTGAGCTCGCGCAGGATCGCGCTGCGCGCATACGCGAGTTGCATTATGACCTGCACCTCGACGTACCTGCCCGCAAAGCCGATCGCGTAACAGGCGAAATTGTCATCCGGTTCCGGCTGAGCGATGCGTCGCGCCAGCTCGTGCTCGACTACGCCGCCGATCCTACCGACATCCTCGCCGTCAACGACGTTCCACCGGTCATGAAGAACGGGCACGTTGTTCTTCCTGCATCTGCGCTGAAGCAGGGCATTGATACGGTTCGCATCCGCTTCCGCGCCGGCAATGCATCGCTCAACCGCAACGATGACTTTCTTTACACACTGTTCGTCCCGGCGCGCGCATCGCTTGCAATTCCGGTCTTTGATCAGCCGAACCTGAAAGCTCGCTGGACGCTCACGCTCACAGTGCCGCACGACTGGCAGGCCGTTGCGAACGGTCCCGAGCGCAGTCGGCGCGCGGATCCTGCCGCACCAGCCGAAGCGCCGCGTGACATCATCGAGTTTGCGGAGACCGCGCGGCTCCCGACATACCTCTTCGGTTTCGCAGCGGGCAAATGGCAGATCGAGACCGCAGCGCGGATGGTGGGTGAAGGTCCTAACGCGCGCCAGATGTCATTCCGGATGCTGCACCGCGAGACCGACACTGTGAAAGTCGCGCGCAACAGGGATTCGATTTTCGATCTTGTTGCGCGTTCGGTCACGTACATGGAACGCTACACCGGCATCGTTTATCCATTCGCGAAATACGATTTTGTGGCTGTGCCATCGTTTCAGTTTGGCGGTATGGAGCACGCGGGTGCGGTGTTGTACAACGCGTCATCGTTGTTTCTCGAGGAGTCCGCGACGCAGAATCAGAAGTTGAACCGCGCGAGCCTGATTGCGCACGAGAGCGCACACATGTGGTTTGGTGATCTGGTTACCATGCGCTGGTTCGACGACGTGTGGCTCAAGGAAGTGATGGCCAAGTTCATTGCCGCGAAGATCGTCCAGCCGTCGTTTCCGGAAGTGAACCATCGCCTGCGCTTTTTGCTCGAGCACTACGACGCTGCATACGAGGTGGACCGAACTGCCGGCACGCATCCGATCCGGCAGCAGCTCGCAAACCTGAATGAAGCTGCGCAGCTCTACGGCGCGATCATTTATGAAAAGGCGCCTGTCGTGATGGCACAGCTCGAGCAGCTCGTCGGTGAAGAGCCCTTCCGCGACGGTATGCGTGCGTACCTGCGCACGCACGCGTACGGCAACGCCAGTTTTGCCGACATGATCGTCGCGCTCGATCCGTTCACTCCGGAGGACCTCCGCACCTGGAGCCGCATGTGGGTCGAGGAGTCCGGCCGCCCTGAGATTCGTGTCGCCAGAAATCCGGGCAGCAGCATCGAATTCAGACAACGCGATCCCGCGGGACGGAATCGGATCTGGAATCAGCCGACGAGCGTGGCACTGATCTATCCGGACACTGTGCGCTTCGTACCACTGCACCTCGATGCGCGCATAGCGACCATGGCACAACCCGCGCAGCCGCCGCTCGCCATCGTGCCCAACGGCGATGGCCGCGCGTACGGACTCTTCCTGCTGGATGATCGATCGCGTGCGTGGCTCCTGAGCAACGTGCAGACACTGCATGATGCCGTGTTGCGCGGCGCAGTGTGGCTCGACCTGTGGGACGCGCTGCTCGAAGGGCGGATCGCCGCGCCGGAATTCGCGGACGTCGCGCTGCGCGCTCTCGCGCACGAGCCCGATGAACAGCTCACTGCGCTCATCCTCGGCGATTTCGGCGAGGTGTATTGGCGCTACCTGTCAGAAACGCAGCGCGTGAGCATTGCACCACACGCCGAACAGATTCTGCGGGACCAGCTGGCTGCTGCGCCGACATCATCACGCAAGGCTGCGTATTTTGCCGCACTGCGCTCGGTCACACTCACGGACGCCGGGCTTGCACGACTCCGCAGCGTCTGGCAGAAGGCTGACTCGGTGCCCGGCCTGCGCCTCGGCGAAGATGACTACACGGCTCTCGCATCGTCACTCGTGCTGCGCGGCGCTACGGATCCGGAGAATATCCTGAACGTTCAGGCAGCGCGCATTACCAATCCCGATCGGCGCGCGCGCTTCGAGTTCGTGCGTCCCGCGCTGTCGCGGGACGCTCACGTACGCGATGCCTGGTTCAATGCACTGCGGAAGCGCGAAAACCGCGCGCGCGAAGCGTGGGTAGCCGAAGGGCTCGCCGATCTGAATCATCCGCTGCGCGCGGACTCTGCGCTGCACTACATCCGTCCCGCGCTCGACATGCTCGCGGAAGTGCGCGCGACGGGAGACATCTTCTTCCCGAAACGCTGGCTCGACGCCACCCTGTCCGGACATTCCTCACCCGCGGCCGCGGCCATCGTGCGTGAATTCCTGGCCGCGCACCCCGACTACCCGGTGCGTCTGCGGCAGATCGTGCTGCAATCGGCGGATCCACTCTTCCGTGCTGCGCGCCGTCGCTGACCCGTCGGGCAACAGCATGGTGCAACCGACGCGACACATTTTTTATACGATTTTCTCGCACACCCGTTGTATTTACTCGCACACCGTTGTATGTAGTACGCTCCGATACATCTTCTCCGGAGCCGCAACTCCGGCTTGCACGTTTTTTCTCCCAGCGATTCCGTGTACCAGGACCGTTGTGCCTCTGCGCGCGACGGTTGGCGTTAGCCATCTGAAGTTGGCTTCCAATCACTGTCACCGACGAGAATGAAATGAAGAGCTTGAAAGTTTTCCTGATCTCGGGCGTGACCGTTCTCGCAGCGTGCGGCCAGGACCTGCAGGTGCCGAATTACAACGCGCAGAGCGTGAGCGAGCTCGAGGATGCGCCGACGGCGGCAAGCATTTCGATCGGCGTGATCGGGCTGCTCGGCATCTCGCGTGAATTCAATACGTCGATTCTCCAGTCACACGTCGCCTCGGCAGGGACGTTTGGACGCGAAGGCATGGAGCTGGACCCGTCCAATCCGTCGCACCCCGTCGACAAACTCGAGCAGATCGGCCCGGGCGAGGGTGGTTATGCGGGATTCTCGATCGCTTATCGCCTGATCAAGCAGGCCAATATCGTGCTCAAGGCAGTCGACAAGGTTGCGGCGCTGTCGGAGCAGCAGAAGGCCGGAGTGAAGGGGATCGCGAAGACACTGCAAGCGCTCGCATTCATGCGTCTGCACGTGTCGTTCTACGACTCGGGTTTTCCGATCGACGTAGACGTGTCACCGAATGATCCGATTCCGCCGGTCGCGACCCGCGCACAAGGGGAAGCCCGGATTGCGCAGCTGCTGGATGAAGGTGCGACGCAACTCGCGGCGGCCGGCACCAGCTTTCCGTTCGCACTGCCGACAGGATTCGCGGGCTTCAATACGCCGCCGACGTTCCTGAAGTTCAATCGTGCCCTCAAGGCGCGCGCAGCGATTCATGCAAAGAACTGGGCCGGCGCGCTCACTGCGCTGAATACGTCGTTCATCGACAAGAACGTTTCGCTCAAGACCGGCGTTTACGATACGTACCGCAATGCAGGCGACAACCGTCCGAATCCGCTGTTTGACCCAACATGCCGCGCGCTGTTCGCGCAGCCGGAAGTGGAGACGAAGGCGCAAAAGCAACCTGGTGGGCAGCTCGACCAGCGCTATCTCGACAAGATCCTGAAATTCACGACGAAGCGTGTGCATCTCATCGACGTGTCGCTCTGCTTCCTGCCGTTGTATCCGAGCGCCGACTCGCCCGTGCCGATTATTCGCAACGAGGAGCTGTTCCTGATTCGCGCGGAAGCCAACCTGATGCTCGGAAATCGTGCGCTCGCGCTGGATGACATCAACTTCATCCGCACGACGTCCGGCAAGCTCGCGCCGATTGCGGATCCGGGTGGTGACGCGCTGCTGGACGAGTTGTTGTACAACCGCTGGTACTCGCTCATGTGGGAAGCCGGGCACCGCCTGGCCGACATGCGACGCCATAACAGGCTCGGCACGCTCCAGAAGGTGCTGGCCAATCACAAGGTCTTCCCCTATCTGCCGCTGCCGAGTACAGAGTGCACTCCACGCACGCCGCAGCCAGACGCCTGCAAGAGTCCGGCTGGGATCTGAGGACCATGCGAAATCAAACTGCTGCATTCGATTTGTGGTGTGCGCTGCTCGCGCTTGTCATTCCCGCATCCGTCGCAGGACAGACGCGTGCGCCCGACACGTGGGCAGACCGCATCCTGTCCGTTCGTTCGGCACTGGGAGGCGATGTTCCGCAATGGTCGCCCGACGGCAAACTGATCATGTTCCCGTCGAGCATCGGCGAAAGCGCGGGTTTGGCAGCCATCTCACCGAATGGCGGCACACCTGCGAAGTTGACGGATGGACTCGGCGGCGTGCCCTTTCAGCTCGCGCAACAGCCTCGCTGGTCACCGACGGGCGAGTTCATCTCGTACGTATCGGACAAGGAAGTCGATGGCAATGGTGCCGACATCTGGCTGTGGTCGGTGCGCGAGGCGCGACACGTTCGTCTCACGTTCCACGGCGCACGCATCGGCTCCACGAGCTGGTCGCCCGACGGGAAGTCGATTGCATTTTCAGGCGGCCTGAACGGCAATTATGACATTTTCACTGTCAGTGTGCCCGACGGCGTCGTGCGGCAGCTCACGAGTGACATCCGGTATGAGACTACGCCCGCATGGACTCCGGATTCACGCACGCTCGTTTTCGTCCGTACCGATGATCACTGGGTCGATCATGACATCATGAAGATCGCTGCCACGGGCGGACAACCTGCGCTCGTCACAGCGGATCGCGACTTCTTCGATTACAACACGACAGGCACGCCTGCTTTTGGCACGCCTGTCCTCTCACCCGATGGCGGCACTGTGATCTTCCGCTCATGGCGGACTGGTTGGGTCAATTATTGGGCGGTACCCATCAACGGCGGCACGCCGGTCGCGCTTGCGCCTGAAAGCGCTGATCAGTCCGGCGCAGTATGGTCTCCCGATGGGCGCACGGTTGCATTCGGCAGCAATCACAATGGCACGCATGACCTGCGCGTCGTGCCCGTACAGAATGCCGGTGCGAGTGTGCGCTTCGGACCCGCGCGCGTGCTCGTGTCTCCTGCGCTCGGTGTTGCGTCCAACTTCGCATGGTCCCCTGATGGCACACGCATCAGCTACACGCTCGCTTCGCCCATGCATCCTGCCGATCTGTACATAGTGTCGCCTGGGAGTGGCAGCACAACGCAGCTGACATCAACGCAGATGGCTGCTGGCGTAGCGGGCGAGCTGGTGACGCCGGAAAAGGTGACGTACAAGAGCGATACGCTGACGATTACCGCTTACCTGTACAAGCCGCGCAACGCATCGCCAGGACAGAAATTCCCCGCGATCGTGTTCGGTCATGGCGGCCCGACGAGTCAGTACGCGGACACGTACGACCAGCAAATGCAGTACTTCGCCGGACTCGGGTACGTGGTGCTTGCGCCCAACTTCCGCGGAAGCTCGGGCTATGGACGCGCGTTCGCGGACGCAAACAACAAGTGCTGGGCGCACTGCGATCTGGCCGACCTCGTTGCAGGCGTCGAATACCTGAAGAAGCAGCCTTACATAAACGGGAAGTTCGGGATTACGGGCACAAGCCACGGCGGCCTGCTGGCAATGGCGGGCGCAACGTTCGCACCAGGCGTATTTCAGGCCGCAATCGCGCATGGCGGTACTGCAGATCGGATTTATTACTACAACACTCAGGAGCTGCGGCACATCAAGCAGGCCGAGAACGAGTTTGGGCCGCTGAAGGGCAATGAAGAAACGTACCGCTACGTGTCTCCGTTCTACTTCGCGAAGGAAGTCAATACGCCGATCTTCGTGATCTGGGGCGAAGGCCGCTGGCCTGGTTCGAACAACTCAAAAAATTATGTTGCGGAGCTGGACCGTTTGTACAAGACATACCGCGCGAAAGCATACCAGGGCGAGAATTATTACGTGTCGGGCCGCGCGAATGTGCGCCAGATGCTGATCGACATGACGGCGTACTTCGATCAGTACCTGAGGCAGGCCAGGACAGTGAGTAGCACGTCGGCCAACGCTTCGATGCAACCCTGAAATTGTGCAGGGTCTTGCCGGCACGCACAGCGTGTGCGTCCGGCATTCTATTCTGAGAACCTGAGGTCAAACCATGCTCGGTCGCCCGCGGGATATACACGTACGGACGCTGGCAATTGTACTGGCAATGGCGGTCTCCAGCACCGCCGATCTGCGCGCGCAGAACCGCAAGTATGCACCTGGTGAGAACTTCAGCCGCAACATGAAGCTCATTGGGCATCTCCCGCTCGCGCCGCAGGACAAAGTCGCCGACATCGAGATCGAGCAGGACCTGTCTCGTCCGTACGCGTACGTCTCGCGCAACAAGGGTCCTGCAGGCTTTCAGATCGTCGACTTGAAGGATCCGGCGAAGCCGAAGCTTATTCACTCGTGGTTCATTGAAGATCCCGACCTGCACGAAGGGTCGGGCCTGAAAGGAATGTACTTCAAGCTGAAGGGCCGGTACTACTACGCGCAGTCCTTTCAGTTCAGAGTCAATCCTGACAAGGACCTGGTCGCGGTCATCTTCGACGTAACGGGACTGCCGGATGTAGCGAAGATCAAGGAAGTCGGCCGCATCCGTACGCCCGACATGCCCGGCGGCGCTCACAACATGTTTGCATACAAACATTCTGATGGGCGCGTGCTGCTGTTCACCACGATCGCTTCCGCTCCGAACAATCCGTATGGCGCCGCGATCTGGGATATGGAGCGCTTTGTTGCAGGCGATGCGAATCAGGGACTCGCGGGCTACGTCCCATTGCCGGAGCCGCGCGGCGGCAGTACGGGCGGCTATCACGACGCGTACGCTGCGTATGATCCGGTGTCGAAGCAGGACCGTTTTTATGGCGGCGGCCCGGAGACATCGCCCATGGGCGGCAACTTCGTCTACGACATAACCGATCTCAAGAATCCGCGTCTGCTGGCGTCGATCATCGCCCACGCTTCGTTGCAGTCCGGCGGCCATACGTTCATCCCGACGCCAGACGGGCGCTACGGGATGACGATCATGACTTCACCAGGACACCAGCCGGTGCGCTTCTGGGACATGAAAGCAGCGCTGGACGGGAAGCAGCCGGTCATCTCGGCGCCGATCGGCGAATGGGCGCAGGGATCACCGCAGAAATCATCGCACATGATCGAGCTGCGCTGGCCATACGCATTCATTGCCGCGTACCAGGATGGACTCCAGATCCTCGACGTTCGGGATCCAACCGCGCCGTACGTGGTCGGCTTCTACGACACGTGGGGACGCATGCCTGTGTTCGAGGGCGGCGGCGTGGCTCTCGGCGCGTTTGGTCTGGACGTCCGCAATGCAGATGGCCTCATTGTCATCTCTGACGATACGAGTGGTTTGTGGGCATTCAAGATGGACGGCTTCGACGGCTGGAACGGCAACAACTGGGGCGTCCCGAACTCGTCGAGCGTGCAGGATTGGGATAATGGACCAGAGGGCGCACCGAAGGTGAAGCCAGTCACAATGAACTAAGCGCGCTTGCAGCCAAGCGCCTCCACAAGCAACAGGAGTTTTTCATTATGTTCAAGTTTGCAATGGCAGTGATACTCCTGGGCGTGTTCGCGAACGACGCGAGCGCTCAGCGGCGCACGATTGCCGGCAAGGTCATCGATGAAGCGACCAACCGGCCCGTGCCGGGTGCGCAGATCGTCATCAAGGGCACGAACACCGGAACGCTCGGCGGAGCAGATGGGACATTCTCGCTGCAGGCTGCGAGCCAGCCGATCGTCCTGGAAGTCAGCTTCATCGGATACAAGCGCGCCGAAGTGCGCGTAGCCGCCGCTCAGACGAACGTGCAAATCGCATTGAAGGTCGATGTGCTCAACATCGACGAGATCGTGGTGACGGGTCAGGCGAGCACGGTCGCACGGCGTAACCTGGCAAATGCGGTCGGCACGGTGAACGCGCGGCAGCTGGCAACCGTACCCGCCACCAGCACTGCGCAGGCGCTGCAGGGCAAGCTCGCCGGCGCGAGCATCATCGAGTCATCCGGCGCTCCGGGCGGTGCCGCCATCGTCACACTGCGCGGTGTGACATCGATCAATGGCGCGTTCACGCCGCTGTATGTAATCGACGGCGTGATTGCGAGCGACGTGGCAATCCCGCGCGGCAGCAACTTCGTCTCGCAGGCGGCGCGCGGTTCGACCGTAGCGGTTGCCGGCGAGAACGCATCCAACCGGATCTCGGATCTCAACCCGAACGACATCGAGAAGATCGAAGTCCTGAAGGGCGCCGCTGCATCGGCGATCTACGGCTCGAAGGCGTCGAACGGTGTGATCATTGTCACGACGAAGCGCGGCGCGGCAGGCGCTCCGGTCTACACTTTCTCGCAACGCGTAGGCACTGCACAGACCAGCAAGTTCGTGGGATCCCGCCAGTTTCAGAGCATGGAAGACGCAGTGCAGATCTATGGCAATCTGGCCCGCGATCCGGTGACCGGTTGGAAGCCCGGAGTGTTTTACGACAACGAGCGCGCGCTGGCCAACCAGTCTCCATTCAATTACGAAACCACCGGAAGTGTGAGTGGTGGGACGGAAAAAACGCGCTACTACGCGTCTATCTCGAACAAGCACGAAGGTGGCATCGTTGTGAATACATTTTCGGACAAGCGTGCGTTCCGTCTCAATCTGGACCAGGCCGCGACGAATCGCATTTCCTTCGGGCTCGGTGCCGATGTTCTGAATACACGGGGTGACAAAGGGCTGACAAACAACGAGAACAACAGCAGCAGCCTGTGGGCCGGCCTGGCTTCGACACCGAGCTTTTTCGATCTGCGGCAGCGCGCAGATGGCACCTGGCCGGTGAATCCCTACGTGGCGGCGAATCCGCTGAATACGGCCGCGGTCATGCAGAACCTCGAGGAAGTGTGGCGCGTCATTGCCACTGCGCGCCTGACGATCGACGCTGTGACAACACCGGCGCACACACTTCGATTCATCGGCAACGGCGGGTCCGATTTCTTCAACCAGGACAACCGCGTCTTCACGCCGCCTGACCTTCAGTTCGAAGCACTGGATGCACTGCTCGGTACGTCCGTGGCGTCGGAAAGCCGGAACCTCAACAAGAACATCAACCTGAACGCGGTCTACACGTACAAGCGAACAGGGCTGACTGCCACGACGCAGATCGGCAGCCAGTTCGAGGGCCGTGAGCTGCGCATTGAAAGAATCCTTGCCGCCAACCTCACCGGCGGCTTGCAGAACGTCACGTCCGGTACATTCCAGACAGTCGACGCTCGGCACGAGCAGGTGAAGGACATCGGCTATTTCGCGCAGCAGGAAGTTCTCACGCTGAATGACAAGCTTCTCGCCACGCTGGGGCTCAGGGCCGACAGAAGCAGCAACAACGGAGACC
>JBBQYT010000029.1:0-9985 GCA_038208385.1 Longimicrobiales bacterium
TTTATCGCTGGACGATCGAGAACGCTGCGCTTCATGTCGGCGCCGGCGGTCTGGCCAACATGTATTTCAAGGTGAACGGCCGGTATTACTACGCGCAGTCGTACCAGTTCAAGGCTGGCGGTCCTGATTACGACCTCGCCTTCAACGTTTTCGATGTGACGTCGCTTCCTGATGTGAGCAAGGTCAAGGAAGTTGCGCGCATACGTCTGCCCGAGCTGCCCGGTGGCGTGCACGAGATGTTCGCGTACAAGCACTCGGATGGTCGTGCACTGATGGTAACGACCACGGTGTCGCCGGACGCGTACATCTGGGACCTCGCCAAAGTTGTTTCAGGCGATGTCGCGCATGCTGTAGTCGGCAAGGTCGCAAATCCGAATACCAGTGTGGCGGGCGCGCGTTCGTGGCACGACTTCTACGTCGGCTACAATCCAGCCGCGCATCGCGATGAGCTGTGGGCTGGTGGCACGGGCGGCTGCTTCGTATTCGACATCACGCACACCGATGCGCCGGCGCTGCTCGCGTCAATGACCTCACCGGGCGTTGTTGCGTGTCACACGTTCGTGCCCACGCCGGACAGCCACTACGCGCTGGCGATGCCGCTCCCGACATACCAATACTCGCCTGTTCGTGTTTTCGACATCAAGCCTGCGTTCGACGGACCAAGCAAGGCCGTGAACCACAGCCTCGGTGCATGGGCCGTGAAGTGGAATGGCGCGCCGCACAACTTCGAGATGCGCTGGCCGTACGCGTTCATCTCGGCGCAGGACGATGGCATTCAGATCGTGAACATGATGGATCCGACGAATCCCTCGACTGTCGCGTTCTACAACACGCGTGAAGGCCCGGAGCTTGGTGGCGAGAATCTCGGCGGCCCGATCGGCAATGGTGGCGGCATTTATGATGGCGGCTGGGGCGTAGACATCCGCAATTCCGACGGTCTCATTGTCGCCAGCGACTTCAACTCGGGTTTCTGGGTGTTACGCATGGAAGGCTTTGACGGCTGGAACGGACACGATTGGGGCATGCCGAATAATTCGAGCGCGCAGGACTGGGACAGTGGCCCCGACGGCGCACCGAAGGTTGCCAAGGCAATATCGAGTGTCACGCACTAGCCGTTCGTACAGGATGCACAACGCGTTTCGCTACCTCACTTGCGAGAAGTAGCGCCCGACTGCGCACTCTTTGGCAGGCGCGCTGCACCAAGGTTCTGGTCGACAGGCCGGCGTTTCGCGGGCCTGTCGTCGTTTCGGTTCGAGAGTATTCCCGTCACCGCGTGCCAAACGCTTGATAGCAAACCGCCAAACCCACCGCCACGCAGTTGTTCCGGACAAAAATCTTTCGGCACAGCTGTCGTCATGAACCACAAGTCCTGTTCACCGCCCTCGGTTGGATTGCAGCCATCCTGCAGCACCAGGCCCGACGCCGGATCGACCCTCAGATGTACGACGCCTTCAGGTTGCGGCCAGCGCTTCGCATGGAGGCGCGTTGCATCGATGCGGCGCATCATGCGGCCCCATACAGGCGCTGCAGCATGGCCACCCGTCGCCCGGGAGGCGATGGGTTTGCGTTTGTCGAAACCGATCCAGACGGCACCAACTGTCGTTGGCGTGTAGCCCACGAACCACGCATCGGCAACATCATTTGTCGTCCCGGTCTTCCCTGCCGCGAGTCCCGCATAGCCGACGTTTCGCACTTCCGTCGCAGTGCCGTTCTCGACCGCGGAGCGCAGCATGTCCGTCAGAACGAAAGCGACATCCGGCTGCAACACGTCCTCATGCCTGGGCTCTGTGGTATAGAGCGTCTGGCCTTTGCTGTCCTCGACACTGAGCACCGCGCGCGGTGCTGCGCGCTTGCCGAGCGATGCAAACGCTGTGTACGCGGACGCAAGATCGAGCGGACTGACTTCAGCAATGCCGAGCGCCATCATCGGCGTGTTTGGAATTTGCGCGGTGATGCCATCGCGATGCGCGAGTGATGCGATTTTATCGAGTCCGACAGCGGCAGCGAGGCGGATGGTCGGAACGTTCTCCGAGTGGGCGAGTGCACTGCGCATCGACATCATGCCGTGAAACTCACCATCATAATTGCGGGGCTCCCACGGCGCGCCGTTGCTCATGATGCTGATCGGCTCGTCGAGAATCGGCTGCGTCTGCGGCATTCCCTGCGCGAGCGCTGTTGCATACACGAACGGCTTGAATGCACTGCCCACCTGCCGGCGTGCCTGCGTCGCTCGATCGAAACGCGAATCCTGGAAGTCACGCCCTCCGACGAGCGCGAGTACATCGCCTGAAAACGCATCGAGGACAACCACAGCGCCCTGCAGGTAGTCCGTGCCCTCTGCAGCCTGACCGACGCCGCGATAGCGTGCACCATTGAACTGACCGAGGGCCCCGCTTTCGATCGAACGAAGCTGGCGCTCCAGCTCCTGCTCCGCTGCAACCTGCGCATTGAGGTCGATTGTCGTGGTGATGCGGAGCGGCGCGCGATAGAGCTGATCACCGAGACGCGCCTCGAGCTCGCGGCGCACAAGCTCAATGAAGTGCGCAGCAACCGTCGGCGCGCGACGCAATAACGCCGGCTCTGCAGCAACCCGCATCGGCGCAGCACGCGCACGCTCCGCTTCCGCCAACGGGATGTATCCCTGCTCCGCCATGAGGCCGAGGACGAGATTGCGGCGCGCGGCTGCACGTTGTGGATAGCGACGCGGATCGTACTGCGTCGGCGCCTTCGGCAACGCCGCCAGCAGCGCAGCCTCGCCGATCGCCAGATCCTTTGCATGCTTCCTGAAATAACTGACTGCAGCTGCATCTACACCGTACGCACCACCACCGAAATAGATGTGATTCAAATACAGCTCGAGAATCTCCTTCTTCGTGTAGCGACTCTCGATCGCTCGCGCGACACGCACTTCCATGAACTTCCGTCGCAGCGTGCGCTGCTGCTGAGGTAGAAGATCCTGCCACACGTTGCGCGCGAGCTGCATTGTGATCGTGCTGAAACCCTGCGAATAGCCGCCGGATTTGATGTCCGCCCAAAGCGAGCCCATCACTCGACGCCAATCGACGCCGCCATGCTCGAGAAAGCGCTTGTCTTCAATGGCTACAAATGCCGCGCCTACATACGGCGGCAGCGAATTGAGACGCACGATAATGCGATCCACAGGTCGCAGATCACCAATTGTGCGGCCATTGCGATCGAGCAGAACAGACGCGCCGCCAGGCTGATATGCAGTGAGTCGCCCGACATCGGGACAGCCAGTGATGCCGCAACGCTCCCACAACGCAACTGTCACAACGAGCAGGATGAGCAGCACAGCAGCTATGACTTTTCGGGACGGATGATGCCTGCGCACGAAGGCTTCGACACGAAATCCGGCGCGCCGCAATCGTGTTTCAATATGTGACAACGCGCTCAGAAGCCCAGCGCGAATATTGAGTACTCTCTGTCGGAAAGTCGTGCGTCGTTGTTGCATATCCATGCGCCAGCCTGATTCAAGGTCAGTGCCATGCAGTTAAATCTATTGTGTGAGCATCCCGTAAAATGGTTCGCAATACGCGAAATAAAGTGCGCGTTGCGGGTCCGTTACGAATTGAAGGACGGGATGCAGATCGGTGCATTTCCGTGCCACATAAGCACCTGCAAAAATATAGGCAGTAGGGCACATCGATTGCTAAGTATACACGCACAATCCCGAGCCGCGACGCTGCGGCCCTCGATTCGAACCAACGCTGCTCAGAGCAAAGCCGTCGAAAGGCGGTGACGCAGAGCCACGGGACTAAGGCGATTCCAATCGCTATGTCCGCCGGGCCGCCAGCGCTTCGACTCTGTCGACGCTTGCGGCTTTTTTCGTCAGCCGGTTTCCTCCAGGCGCGACTTCTCGTGACTCGAACAGGAATGACTGCCTCCTCCGATTCGGCATTGGCGATAGTGCTCGCAAGTGAGCTTCGCGCCGCAAGTCATCATCTCTCGGGGCGATGGCTCGAGCTGGTGTCCTCACGTCCGACAAGCCGTGTCGATCCCGTCTTGCACTCACGCCAGCTTCTCGAAACAATTCCACTGCTCATTGACGGTGTAGCGAGCTATCTCGAGGATCCTGTCGAAGACGTGCTTGCGGTATTGCCTGCAGCGGCGAAGGCAATGGAGCTCGGCGAGCTGCGTTACGCGCAGGGATTCGAAGCGCTCGAGATCCTCAAGCAATACGAAGTCCTCGAGACAGTGCTGTTCGAGTTCATTGCAGGCGTTGTCGCGTCGGGCTCGTCATCGGAACCGCAATCGGTTGCAGTGTGCACGTACCGTGTGACGCGCGCGGTCTCGATGTTCGAGCAGGCGACGATCGGCCGTTTTCTGCGCGCGGCATCCGAGCGCACACGCAAGAAGGAGCAGCGCCTGCGATCGTTCAATCGTTTGATTTCGCACGAGCTGAAAAACAGGATTGGTGCGATTCGCGGTGCTGCGGAGACGCTGCAGGAGCGGTGGATGGAGGATCAGAACAGCAATCGCCGGCGCTTTCTCAGCATGATTGCGGAGAATGCGCAGGAGATGCAGGCTGTGATCAAGGACCTGGTCGAGCTGTCGATGCTGGAGCCGGACTCGCGCCAGCAACGCAACCTGCCGCTCCATGAAGCGATCGGCGAGGTGTTCAGGCAGATGCGGGAGTTCGCGCGGTCGCGCAGCGTCGATTTGCGGATAGCCGAGGATATTCCACGCGTCGAGGTACCTGCCGCAGTCGTCGAGCTGTGTCTGTCAAACTACATCTCGAACGGCGTGAAGTACCACGATCCTGCAAAACACGATCGCTACGTGGAGATTCGCGCGCACATGGAAAACGAAACCGACCCAGCGCGCCGCCGGCTGGTCGTAAGCGTACGCGACAACGGGCTCGGCATGTCCGAGCTTGCACGCAAGCAGCTGTTCAATCGTTTCTTCCGCGCTCACGCCGGCGTGATCGACGTCGAAGGCATGGGCCTCGGACTCTCCATCGTTCGGGAGACCCTCGCCTCCATGGGCGGAGAAGCATGGGCGGACTTCAGTGACTCCGGCGAAACGATCTTCGCATTCGCGATTCCTGCGCGCCGCTCATCCGATCGGATCGATGATCCCAACGTACACACACAGCCTCTCGAGCAGCCCAGGACTGAGAAGCTGATTCCGTGAATCGTGAATCATGATATTGGCTATGACCGACGTTTATTCACCGCGGATGACGCGGATGACGCGGATGATCTTTCGAATCCCCTTCCGCGTCTTCCGCGTTCTCCGCGGTGAAATAATGTTGGTGATGCGAAGATGCTAGAAGTAGTTGCTCGTGATTCCGCCATCGAGTACGATGACCGATCCGTTCGTCCAGGACGATTCATCTGAAGCCAGGTAGACGCCGAGGTTCACAATGTCCTCAGGTTTACCGAAGCGGCCGCTGGGATTCCGAGCCAGACGGATTCGCTTCGCTTCCGGGTCTTTCAGCAGCCATTCGGTCATCAGGGGTGTTTCGATCGGGCCGGGACAGACGGCATTGCAGCGCACGTGCTGTGGACCGAACTGTACGGCCAGTGATTTCGTCAGTGCGATGACTGCGCCTTTTGACGCGGTGTATGCGTCCTGGGGCACGCTGCATCCGACGAGTGCGACGAATGACGCGATGTTGATGACGGAGCCGCCGCCGGCCTTGATCAGTTCAGGGATGCCGTATTTGCAGCAGAAGTAGACGCCTTTGACGTTGACGGCGAATGTCTTGTCCCAGATTTCTTCGTCGGTGTCAGTGACGGAGTGATCCTTCTCCATCATGATGCCGGCGTTGTTGTAGAGCACGTCGATTTTGCCGAAGCGCTGGACGGTGGCCTTCACTGCGTTCGCGACATCCTTTTCCTTGCTGACATCACATTTGATGGAGAATGCATCGCCGCCGGCACGTTTGGCTTCTGCGGCGGCTGCTTCTCCCAGTTCGCGCGACAATTCGATCACGGCGACTCGTGCGCCTTCCCTGCAAAACGATTCTGCAGCGACTTTGCCCATGTCTGAGCCCCCGCCGGTCACAAAACAGACTTTGTTTTCGAGACGCAACATTATCCACGCTCCAGGTATCGTTGGCGTTCCCAGCAGGTGACGACTTCGTCATAAGCCTGCTGTTCGACGCGTGCGGCATTCAGGTAGTGCGCGATGACATCATCGCCGAAGATTGTGCGTGCGATTGTGCTTTTTTCGAGCTCGATGATGGATTCCCAGAGTGCGCGTGGCACGCGCGGCTGGTCGTTTGCCGCGTAGCCATTGCCGACGAATTCGTTGGGAGGCTCGATGCCGTTTTCGATGCCGTACAAACCCAAACCAATCAATGCAGAGTAGGCGAGGTATGGGTTGGTGTCGCCGCCGGGGAAACGATTCTCGATGCGTAGCGATTGTCCATCGCCGACAATGCGGAAGCCGCATGTGCGGTTGTCCTTGCCCCACACAATGTGCACGGGCGCCCAGCTCAGCGATGCAAATCGTTTGTACGAATTTACGAATGGGGCGATGAAGTAGCACAGCTCACGAATACCGAGCATCAGGCCGCCCAGGAAGTGTCGCATTGTAGCTGACATGTGGTGCTGCTGGGCGTCCTTGTCATAGAACGCGTTCATTTCGCGATTGTTCTGCCAGAGACTCAGGTGTACGTGAGCGCTGCTGCCGGTCCATGACTGATCGGGCTTGGCCATGAAGGTGACGGCGCGTCCGTTCTGCCACGCGATTTCCTTGACGCCGTGCTTGAACAGCACGTGACGGTCGGCGGCTTCGAGTGCATCGGAGTAGTGGATGTTCAATTCGTGTTGTCCGGGTGCGGCTTCACCTTTGCTTGCTTCGATCGGCACGCCCGCCTGGTCCATCAGGTTGCGGAACTGTCGATAAAGTGGCTCGGCTTTCGATGCCTGCAGCAGGTGATAGTCTTCATTGTACCAGCCGAATGGCTGCAGGTCATGAAAGTGTTTTGCAGCCGCTTCCTCGTAGGTCTCTTTCAGCAGGTAGAACTCGAGCTCGCTTGCTGCAGTGACTGAGAAGCCGAGTGTTTTTGCGCGCTCGAGCTGTCGCTTCAACATCGTGCGCGGCGCGACGGGAACTTCCTGGTTTGTCGCTTCGACTTTGACATCGCCGATAAAGAGCGCGGTCTTCTCGTGCCACGGTATTACACGAAGCGTGTTCCAGTCCGGCACCGCAACCCAATCGCCGTAGCCTGTATCCCAGTTCGTGATGCTGAATCCCTGCGGAGTGCGCATCTCCATGTCGGTGCCGAGCAGGTACGTACAGAAGTGGGCGCCTTCGCGTGCGTGCTCGAGAAAGAACTCACCGGTGACGCGCTTCCCCATGAGGCGACCTTGCATGTCGGGGAAAGCGGAGATGATCGTGTCGATGTGACCGTTTCGTACCAGCTGCTCGAGCTTGTCGAGCGTGATTTTCCCACGCTGCGGTTCTGAAGCCATAGTATGTCCGGTTGAGTGCGGTTCAGGCTCGGCGAAGGTGATAAGCCTTGGGCTGTGTGAAAGCCCGAATTCCGACAAGTGACAGCGTAGAGCCCATACCCGAGTGCCCGCGCCCGGTCCACGGCAGTCGCGGACTCACGCGATCGCAACAATTCCAGTATGCAGTTCCTGCATTGACGTGCGACAGAATCGATTCCGCACGCTTACGATCTTTCGTGTAGACACCAGCAGTCAAACCAAACTCGGTGTCATTCATACACTCGATCGCTTCTTCATCATCCTTTACGACCTGTACGCCGATCACGGGGCCAAAGCTTTCTTCCTGCATGATGCTCATTTCGCCCGTTACATCGGCTAGCACAGCGGGCGCGAAATAATTCCCCGCGCCATCGGCGCGACGACCACCACGCAACAGGCGAGCACCCTTGCTCACGGCTTCTGCCACCTGCTGCTCGAGCACATCGAGCTGCTGTGCACGAGCGAGCGGGCCCAGGAAAGTCTCATCGTGAGTAGGATCACCGACTACGAGCGCGTCTACACGGTCTGTCAGCTTCGCGATGAATTCCTCTGAAATTTCTTCGCGCACGTAGATCCGCTCGACTGCGCAGCAGCTTTGTCCTGCGTTGTAGAACGCGCCCTCGGCCATTGAGGCAGCAGCAGCATCGACATCGACGTCCTCACAAATGTAGACCGGGTCCTTACCGCCGAGCTCGAGCTGCACCTTGATCAGTTTGCGCGCGGCTGCTTCGGCGATCTTTTGTCCCGTCGCGTAGCTGCCCGTGAAGAAGATTGCATCAATGTCCGCGTCGAGGAGCGAAGCGCCCACGCTGCCATCGCCTGCTACAGTTGCAAAAATATCATCCGGCACGCCGGCGCTGTGCATCATGTCAGCAATGGCGAGTCCGGAGAGTGTGGCGAATTCGGAAGGCTTGTAGATGACGGCGTTGCCGGTGAGCAGCGCAGGGATCCAGACGTTCGAGCCGACGAAGTACGGGTAGTTCCACGCGGAGATGTTTACGACGACCCCGAGCGGCTCGTACTTGATGCGCTCCTCGAGATCCGGCGGCTGTGTGCCATCGCGGCCGGAGATCAGGCGCAGTACCACTTCATCTGCGATTGCAGTCGCCGTGTTGTCGATGAAAAAAGTCACGCGCTCGGGCATCCCCTTCAGCTCGTTGCGCGCCTGCGTGATGGGTTTGCCCATCTCCGATGTCAGCAATGCAGCCAGCTCTTCCGTACGCTCCTGCAGGATACGCAGGAACCCGCGCATTATGTCAAGCCGAACGTCGAGCGGAAGCGTTGCCCACCGACGCTGCGCAATGCGCGCACGCTCAACTTTTTCGCGGACCGTATCCGGCGTGTCATCCTGGATTTCGCGTAACACCTGCCCGGTCGCGGGATTCATGATCTTCATGTATGGCGCGCCTGTGCTGCATTCAGGAAACTGTCGAGGATCGGAGTCGGATCGAGCAGCTTCGTATCGTCCGGCTTCTGAAATTCGGGATGCCACTGGATCGCATACGCGTAGATATCGGACGCGATGTCATCGCCCGACACGTAACGCACGGCTTCGACAATTCCGTCGGGAACAGACCGCGCCTCACACCTTAACGAGGGGGCGAGGTCCTTGATGGCCTGGTGGTGGACTGAGTTCACGCGCGCAGCGCGAACGTCCGGATACATGCGCATGAGCGCGGACCGTTCCTCGAATACGATGTCATGCTCGAGCGCGTCGTATACATCCCAGTCGCGATGCACGAGCGCGTCGGGCTTCTGCGTGCGCACGTCCTGATACAACGTGCCACCGAACGCGACGTTCATGATCTGCAGTCCGCGACAAACTCCAAGAATCGGCTTGTTCATCTCAAACGCAGTGCGCACAAGCTCGATCTCGAACGTGTCGCGCGCAGCATCGCCCGGCCAGTCCGTTGAGATGGGCTTTTCACCATAGCTCCCGGGAGCGACATCCGAACCGCCCTGGAGTACGAGGCCGTCCACCTGAGCGAGCATGTCCGCCGAGCTGATGTCCTCAGAAGTGGACGGCAGCAGCAAAGGGAGCGCGCCCCGGCGCATGAGCCATTGGGACAACGACTGCTCCATGTAAAGGAGCGTCTTTCCTTTGAAGATGGGCCGCGCAGGATCTGCATGAAAGAAGCAGGGCGCCAAGGCGATTCGTAGCATGCGAGGGTGGGTCGCAAGGCGCGTTCCGCTCGTCCGGCATGGGGTATGCATTTCCTAAGTGGCACACGTGAATGCACTTACAAAGGAGGAGTCGTGTTTGCAAAGAAGGGACTCGGACTGGGACTCACGAAAAAGGCCGTCCCCACGCGTTCTTCGGAGGATCAAAACGATAGGAATTCGCCGGCATTTTCGCAGCCGGCTGACGGCTCTACGCACGAAAACGAAATTCACGGCCCGGGGAAAGGCGCGCATACGGAGGAATCGGAAGTGCGGCCGCATCACACGCCTGGCGCGGAAAAGCCTCGTCGCAACTAGGCGCACCAACATCGGTTTTACACAGAGTTCACAGGGGATCACAG
>JBBQYT010000030.1:0-9925 GCA_038208385.1 Longimicrobiales bacterium
CTGTGGCAGGAGTCCGTTCCAGTCGGTCCGCGCTGCGGCGGCAAGCTGCGAGAGACGTGGCTGCTGCTCGAGCCAGTCCGCGTGAAAAAAAGCGCGCTGCTCGTCCTGCACGGCGCGCGTGAAATCGACGACGTTACGACGCTGCACTTCGCTCGGAAACATCGACGCCAGCAATGCAATTCCGCGCTGCGCGTCCTGCGATGTCGCACCGCGCACGTTGCCCTGTGCACGGTCCCACGCATCGACGGCGCCGAACAATGCCTGTGAAGTCTGGAAATAGAGCGGCAGGAATTGCAGGCCGCTGTAGTCGTTTGGATTTGCTGCGAACGTGCGGTCGAATTCCGCAGCGCGTTGCGACAGCGTGCTGGTGCCGCCAAGACGTTTCCGGGCCACCGCAACATCGTTGATATAACCGGGGCGATACAACGGCACCGGTCCGGCGGGCGCTCCGCTCACGCCAAGCCGGACCAGCGCGAGTGAATGAAACCAGAGAGAAGTGTGTTCCGCTGCTGAAAACTGCCAGCCGATGGTGGGAATTGCGGGCGTCGTTGTCGTCGGCGTGCGTGCCGGATCGGTCCCCACTCCTGGCAGCGTCACGATGGGCGCTCGCGGGCCGCAGGACGCGCACAGCAACGTCAGTGCGCCGCCGATCGTATTTCGGAAATTCAGTAGCATTTTTAGTCCCATTTTTCTGGTCAACGTGAGGCGGACAGCGAGTTAGCGATGGCCAGGAGCTCGGCTTCACTCATGGCGCGGGCGGCGCTCGTAGCAACACGGCCCGAGCGTACGTTGCCTGCGGCATCCAGCACGAACGCGGCGGAATGCGGCCAGCGCTCGCCCTGATCCCAGAGTCCCCACGCACGGAATGTTGCGGGGTTCACGGTTACGAGCGGAAAGTCGAGCTTGAGGTCTTCCTTCGTTTTTTTAGCGACATCCGGTGGATCCAGCGTAACGCCGACGACCTTCACGTCGGCGTTTCCGAATGCCGTACCTGTGGCGGCGAGGTGCTTGAGCTGTTCGCGGCAAAGACCGCAGAAGGCTCCCCGAATGAAGACGAGCACCACCACGTCGCCTTTGAGGCTGGCGAGCGAGAACGAGCCACCACCGCTGTCCTGGCCGTCCAGGATGGGCGCAGGCACGCTCCCGAGCTGAACTGCGCCTGTAGCGTCCGTCGATGTAGCCGTGCGCTTGTTGGCGGGCTCGGAACGGGCCGAGTCGCCGCACGCGACGGCAAAAATTGTCAGTAAGATGAACGCGTAGCGAAACTGCATGAAGCCCCTGGCTACTGGACGCGGCGCAAGCCCTCTGCGGGGCCCGGCGCCGCGCGCCAGGAAACCGTCAGGGAGTGCCGGTGTTGCCCTCTTCTTTAGGGGGCTGAGGGTCAAGCTTCATGCCAAGGTTCTTCGGTAGGGGACGATGCGCGAACTGCGTAGTGCCGCCTTCTCCCGTGATCATCGGCGGCATTCCCATGTCCGGGACCGCAATCTGGGCCGGCTGCTCGGGCGCGGCGGCCCCACCGCTCTGTCCGCCACCAGCCATTTTCTCGAGAAACGGCCGGAACAGGTCGATCGGGATCGGGAACAGCGTCGTCGAATTCTTTTCGGTGGCGATTTCGGCGACGGTCTGGAGGTAACGGAGCTGAATGCCGGCCGGGTACTGCCCGATGATACGGGCGGCCTCGGACAGCTTGGTGGATGCCTGCAATTCGCCTTCGGCGGCAATGATCTTTGCACGCCTCTCGCGCTCGGCTTCCGCCTGCTTCGCGATGGCGCGCTTCATCTCCTGCTGCAGCTCGATGTCTTTGGTCTCGACGTTGATGACTTCAATGCCCCACTGCTCAGTGCCCTCGTCGAGAAGTTTCCGCACGATCTTGTTGATCTGATCGCGCTCGGCGAGGAGCTGGTCGAGCTCGACCTGACCGACGACGGCACGCAGCGTCGTCTGTGCGAGCTGGCTCGTTGCGAACATGTAGTCCTGGATCTCGATGACCGCTTTGACGGCATCCTTCACGCGGAAATAAACGACTGCGTTCACCTTCACCGAGATGTTGTCGCGCGTGATGACGTCCTGCGGCGGAATGTCCATCGTAACGATGCGCAGCGGCACTTTCACCATGCGCTCAATGCCGAGCGGCACGAGGAAGATGAGGCCTGGCCCTTTGGGTCGGACCAGGCGACCGAGACGGAAGACGACTGCACGCTCATATTCGCGAAGCACACGCAGGCTGCTCACGCACGCAGCAAATGCGAGAACAGCAACAGGCAGCAGGAATTCGGTCATGTCAGCGCCTCCACGATCACGGCGATGCCCTGGCCTCCACCGATGCAGGCGGAGCCGAGCCCGTAGCGTGCGCCACGCCGGCGCAGCTCGTGTAACAAATGTACGGTAATGCGCGCGCCCGAAGCAGCGAGCGGATGCGTGACCGCAATTGCGCCACCATCCACGTTGGATTTTTCGCTGTCGAGACCAAGATCCTTTGCAACAGCGGCGAACTGCGGTGCAAACGCTTCGTTCACTTCGACGAGGTCCATCTGATCGAGCTTGAGGCCCGCGTTTTCGAGCGCTTTGCGACTTGCCGGTGCCGGACCGATTCCCATGATGTCGGGCTCGACACCCGCAACACCCCACGACACGAGACGGCCGATCGGCTTCACACCATTCGTCTCTGCCCATTTCTGACTCGAGATGACGACTGCCGCTGCGCCATCACCAATGCCGCTCGCATTGCCCGCCGTCACGAGACCGTCCGCCTTGAAGTACGGCCTGAGCTTGCCGAGCGCTTCGCGCGTCGTGTCCGGGCGCATGTGCTCATCCTCGTTGAACACGACCTCGCCTTTACGATTCTTCAGCGTGATTGGTGCAATCTCCGCTTCAAAACGGCCTTCATCCCACGCCTTCTTTGCACGAACCTGCGACTGGTAAGCAACCTCATCCGCTTCTGCCCGCGTCACGCCGTACTTCTCCGCGAGCTTCTCCGCAGTCTGCGCCATCGACATGTTGCATTGCGGATCCGTAAGCGCAGCCCACAACAGGTCCTCGAAGAATCCGCTCGCTTCACCCAGGCGCAAATCACCAAAGCGAGCACCGCGCACGATGTGTGGTGCCTGACTCATGCTTTCCGCGCCACCACACAAACAGACTTCGGCCTGGCCGAGCATGATCTCCATAGCACCGGAGATAATCGCCTGAAAACCCGAGCCGCACAGACGATTGAGTGTGAGTGCAGGAACTTCGATCGGCACGCCCGCCTGCAAGCCGACGTGACGCGCGTGATAAATCGCATCGGATGATGTCTGCAGTGCGTTGCCGAAGATGACGTGATTGATTGCGTCCGCCGGAACGCCCGCGCTCTCGATTGCAGCCTTTGCCGCGTGCGCGCCGAGCTGGTTGGCGCTGAAACCCTTGAGGGCACCGCCGAAGGTGCCGAATGGGGTTCTTTTGCCGGAGAGGAATACGATTTCTGTCTGGCTTTTCTGTGTCATTTTCCCGCCCATTCTGTATGTCTACGTTTTGTTTGTTGATGAGCCTGCCACCACCCGTGACGCATCGCCCACTCGCCGCTCGGGTGGTTGGGGCGTGATGCGTTTCGTATTAAGCTCCGGCAACAACGGGCTTCGCCCGCTCCTTCTCGACATACGGCAAAAACGCATTCTTGTCGTGCGCCTTTGCGTACGCCTCTTCAGCGGTCACGATGTTCTTCATCAGGTAGTCGAGAATTGCCTGGTCCATCATCACCATGCCGTCGCGCTTGCCGGTCTGCATCATGCTCGGAATCTGGAATGTTTTCGCTTCGCGAATGAGGTTTCCGATCGCGGGCGTGCCGACCATGATCTCGAGCGCAGCGACGCGGCCATTGCCGTCCGCTTTACGCATGAGCTGTTGAGCGACCACGCCGCGCAAACTTTCGCCGAGCATTGCGCGGATCTGTTCCTGCTCATCCGCTGGAAATGCATTGATGATGCGGTCGACTGTTTTTGAAGCGGAGCTCGTGTGTAGGGTGCCGAAAACAAGGTGTCCGGTTTCGGCGGCCGTAATGCCGAGTGATATGGTCTCGAGGTCGCGCATTTCGCCGACGAGAATGACGTCGGGATCTTCGCGCAGTGCCGCGCGCAATGCGGACGCAAAAGACTTGGTGTTGCCACCGACTTCGCGCTGGTTTACGAGTCCGCGCTTGTTCACGTGCGTGAACTCGATCGGGTCTTCGATTGTGATGATGTGATCGGGACGTGTCTCGTTGATGAGGTCGATCATCGCGGCGAGCGTTGTGCTTTTGCCGGAGCCCGTAGGGCCCGTAACGAGCACGAGGCCCTTGTTCAGCTTGCAGAAACGGCGCACGCCTTCAGGCAGGCCCAGATCATCCGCGGAGAGCACTTTACTCGGGATTGTGCGGAGCACTGCGCCCATGCCTTTGCGCTGCACGAACACGTTGACGCGAAAGCGTGCAATGCCCGGTACTTCGTACGCGAAGTCGAAATCCTTTCGCTCCTCGAACTCGGTGCGCTGTTCGGGCGTCATGATCTCGTAGAGCAGCGCCTGCATATCGGCCTGCGCAAGCTCGCGAAACTTGATGCGCGTGAGCTCGCCGTGCTGGCGCATGATCGGCTGGCTTCCGACGGTGAGGTGCAGGTCGGAAGACTTCTGCTCGAACATGAGTTTCAGGAACTGGTCGATCTGAGCCATTTCAGTACCGATTTTTTGAAGCGATTAGCGATTAGCGATTAGCGATTAGTTCAATCTTCGCATCCTCGCGTATTACCATTTTTTAGACACATCTCGGCGGCGGACATCACCGGCAATCGGAAGACGCGACGAACGCACTAATCGCTAATCTCCAATCGCTAATCGCTGCCGTTATGCGTTCGCTGCTCTCAATTCCCAGCCAATACCGCCACGCTCATCGCGGTCCGCAGAGAGAATCCACTTGATACCGAGCTCCGGAAGGCGCCGCATCCAGTCTGCTTCGCGCAGGTATGCAAACGACATTGGCGCGGCCTGCAGGATCTGACCTACAGGGTATTCAGTGGCGGAGAGATCGACAGTCAATGCGTCGAAGCGATACGACTCGAGCGAATCGAACATCTCGTCATCGGGAACGGGATGGATCGTGTAGACGCGCGGCATCGAGTCGCGTTCTGCGCAGATGTGAACGGCACGCACAACTTCCTGTCGTACCAGCGATGGCAAATACGGCAGCACGGCGCGTGCGAGCTCCGGGTCCTTGCTCACGAGCGCAACGACGGCTTTGCCGCTGCGTGCGAGCAGCCGCAGCTCGGCAACAATGCCGGTAGGCAGCGCCATGCTGCGCGACAAAGCGCGCGATGCTGCGCCTGCGGTCAGCGGCCGAAACAAATACTCGATGCCGCCTGCGCCGATCAGAGCCTGTGCGTCGACGGGCATGAACGAGCCACTGCGATTTAACGTTGCGGTCCAGGAGACGATGCCTTCGACGGACGAGTCCAGCTGTTCGCCCGGAGATGGGCGCACGATCTCCGACAGCGCATCTTCCCACCCTTCATTGAGCGGCCGGCGGCGCACTGTATCGCGCTCGTACCACGCCCACGCGACGGGTCCGCGCACGGATACGCCGAGCGCATCCGGTTGCTGGTCGAGCGCGGTTCCGAAAAATTCGATGAGCGAAACTGGTGTGCGATCTTCTTCATCGGGCTGCTCGGTATCGCCGTAGAGAGCGCGGATCAGCTCGCGAATGCGCGTCGGTGATGCGAGTGCGAGCTCGACCTCGAAGCCGGTGCGCGAGCGCAGGTCATCGAATGCCTGCCTCTGCATCGGGTCTGCAACGACGACGGTGATCGTGTCGTCTGTGCGCACGATCGGAACGGCGAGGTGCGCAAGCGCCCAGTCGGCTGCAACGAGCATCGCGGCATCGCGGTCGACGGTCTCGGCGTTCGGGAAGATGTACGGGAGGTCGAACTGGCTTGCGAGGGCCCAATCGATTTCATCGCGCGTGACGATCTCGAGCGCAATGAGGGCCTGCCCAAAAAAGCCGCCATTCGTGCGCTGGTGCTCGAGCACACGATCCACATCGGCCTGTGTGATGCGACCCGACTCGAGCAGGATCGAGCCGAGCTGTCGCTTTTCGGACATTACGCCGCTCCGGTGAGACGAGAACAGATCCAGTCGCCGACGGCTTCGGTGCCGAGCGCTCCACCCAGGTCGGCGGTCGTCATGCGCTCTTCGATCGAGCTGCGCACTGCTTTGCGAATGCGTCTCGCTTCATCTGTATACGAAAGATTTTCGAGCATGAGCGCAGCCGTGAGAATCGCTGCAAGCGGATTCGCCTTGTCCTGTCCTGCGATGTTCGGCGCAGAGCCGTGCACCGGTTCGTACATGCCGGGGCGTGCGGGATTCAGGTTTGCTGAAGGCGCGAGTCCAAGTCCGCCCACGAGCGCCGCTGCAAGGTCGCTCAATATGTCGCCAAAAAGATTCGATGCGACGATGACATCGTAGTGTGCGGGGCGGAGCACCATGTCGAGCGCGAGTGCGTCGACGTACATCGCTTCGCTCTCAATATCCTTGTACTCGGCAGACACTTCGGCAAAAACGCGACGGTACAGGCTGCCGGCGTACTGCATGGCGTTCGCCTTGTCGGCAAGTGTCACGCGCTCGCGTCCGCTCTTCTGCGCATACTCGAACGCTGCGCGGATGATGCGCTCGACGCCTTTGCGGGTGTTAACGTCTTCCTCGATCGCGATCTCATCGGCAGTGCCGCGCTTGAAGTTGCCGCCCAAACCGACGTAGACGCCCTCTGTATTTTCGCGGATGACGACGATATCGACATCGGCCGGCCTGACGTTCTTCAATGGCGAAAAAGTGGCGTCGAAGAGCTCGACGGGTCTCAGGTTGATGTAGAGGTCGAGGCGGAAACGGAGGCCGAGCAAAATCGCACGGGCGTGTGCGCTATCGGGGACGCGCGGGTCTCCGAGTGCACCGAGCAGGATGGCCTGGTACCCCGTTTCCAGGTCGACCATCTCCTCTTCAGTGATGGCTACGCCGGTGCGCAGATAGCGCTCGGCACCAAGGTCCAGCTCAACCAGCTCGAGGGGGGTTCTGCTCGGGTCAGTAACACAGGCGAGGACTTTCTTGGCCTGCCGAACGACCTCGACTCCGATCCCATCTCCAGGAATGACGGCAACTCGCGGCATTAAACGAGTATAGTACCCGTTCCGGGGCCAACGCCAGACCGATTTTGCCTCTGGTTGGACGGGCTCATCCCGCTATGACGAGAATGCCTCCGCCGCCGTGCGTGAGACACCTGAAGGGGTAGTTGCCAACGGGTGCGCCCTTGAGGCTAACGACCCACGCAGATCCTGCCGCGAGCAACGGCGGACCGCGTCCCTGCTGGGTCTGCTCGAGCCAGGCTTTGCCGCCCTGAGGCAGTGAGTCCATGACGAACCCAACGGCGTGATTGCCCGCATCCGCACCGACACACTTCAAAATATCACCGGTGCGGGCGCGGACGGTTCCTGGTGAAAACTCGATGTCGGTGGTGCTCGAATGGACGAGGACCTGCACGAGCTTCACGCCCGGATCCAGCTTGACGGTGTCTTTGGCCAGGATGAGCGTGTTGTCATCGGTCCCGCCCTTACCGGCGCGAGGCCCTTTTTCGCAGGCGACGCAAAGCGCCACCAAAAACAGTGCGCCGGTGCACCTGACACGCCGGTGCCCCGGCGCACGGAAGAGATTGTTCAGCACTAGCGCCTTACGGCGTCCCGCCGTGGCTCAACGAGTATACGTACCCGGCGACCTGCTTAACCTGATCGTCGGTGATTGTCGAACCGCCCTTGGGAGGCATCGGGCTCGGGTGTGTCTTGTCCTTCGGGACCGGCACGCCGGTGGTGATTACTTTCGCGATGCCGTCGTAGGTGCCGTCGGCATTGAGCCATGTTGCGTCGGTCAGGTCCGGCGCGAGCGGCGTACCCTTCGCGTCGGCGCCGTGGCAGGTGAAGCAATTGCCATTGCTGTGGAAAATCGTCTTGCCGGCGGCGACCATCTCGGCCGTCACGCCCGGCGGGAGCTCCACTGCAGCAGCGGGCGCTGCAGCCGGTGCTTCGGGGGCCGGTGCTGCAGCGGCATCAACGGTCGTCGTCGACGACGTATTCTCTTCCTTCTTCTCACATGCTGCCATGGTCGCAACCATGGTCAACCCAGCCAGCACCACGCTCCACTGCCTACGCATGAGCCTCCTCCCATCAGTGTTGGATCTCATCGCTCAATTCGCGAGCGAATCTGCTTCCGATTGACCGGTCTTATGCCGGGCGGCGAAAATAGTTGCCACCCGAAACGAACGTCAAGCCAACCCGGTCGATTGGCCGTGTGCAACAGTTGCGCCGCACGCTGGACAAAAACGCCAACCGCTCTCCAGGACTTCGCCGCAGGCGGCGCACGGAAGGTTGCGCTGATCCCCGCCGCAGAACGGACAGAAATTGACGGCGCGGTCCCGCGGCAACTCTTCCTGGCAAAATCCGCAGGCTACGAGAGCTTCGATTTCCTCTTCGACCCACGTGCGCGGCTCTTCATCGTCCAGCGCCAGCCCGGCTTCATCCTGCCGGCCATTCGCGTCCTCGATCTGCGAGTAGACGAAGGGAGACCTGGCCGCTGGCGCGCGTACTGGAGCAAATGCCGGAACGTCAGCTTCCGCCTCCGGCGGCGATGTCCTCGGCGCAGGCGTATCGACAGTGAACGTCCTCGAGGTGTTCGCGGCCGGCGCGGGCACGGCATCCATGTCGAGCCACACATCGCATCCGGCAAACTTGCGATACAACGACACGTTTGGATTTGGCGATCCGATCTCGAGCCTGAGCGCTTCGCGCGCTTCTGCAGGCTCGAGTCGCGCGAAGCCACCTTCACCGGCCAGGAGCCGGAGAAGCGCGTACTCGTAATCGGCGTTCATTTCGACGCCGAGTACTGAGCGCACGTTCCGGTATGGCACGAGCTCCTGGTAGATCTCGGCGACGGAGATGGGCTGCTGCGTCTGCGTTGGCCGATATTGCCGGATGGCATCGACCAACGCGTGATGCAGACGGCTGACGACTGCGTCCATTGTTCGCGTTGTCCGGATTGTGGGGTGGTTTAGGTGCCCAGAACCGCCTGTACTTCGGGCGGCGCCTTGCGAAGGAGCTCCTCCGCGGCCTGCGGATTACCCGCAGCACGCACAGCGCGAATGAGCCCAATCCAGTTGAGCTTTTCTTCCGGCTGAAAATTCACCGCCTGCCTGAATTGCTCCGCAGCCTGCACAGGGCGATTGAAGTCCAGAAACAGATTGCCGAGCTCTCGACGCACATCGGGATCCGTCGGGCTCTGCGCCGCTGCGCGACGCAGCTGGTCAGCGGCTTCTTCAAGACGCTTTTCGCGACGGAACAGGCGTCCGAGATAGACCAGTGCAGTGGTATTGCTGGGGTCGTCGGCAATCACTTTGCGGAAGCCCGACTCTGCGGCGGCATCCTTGTTTGCATTGAACGCGGCAATCGCTTTGACCATGTCACTGTCGTGACCGAAGAATCCTGATGATTTGCCAACGAGCAAACCGATCACGACGATGGCGATGACCGCGCCGCCAATGATGGCCCACTGCTTCCAGTGACGTTTGTCTTCTTCTGCGGACGTTGGAATTCCGCGCACGGGCTCTTCGACAGCGCCGGTTTCGACTGCGTTGTGAGCGGCGTCGCGCATCGGCTGCTCGCTTGCGGCGTGCACCTCCGAGCGCAGGCGCTCGACTGCACGACGCCCGACATCCGCATCAGCTGCGCGCACTTCACCGCGCGACGCGCGCGCGGCCGAACGCTCCAGCTCGTGCGCCATGCCGGCCAACTCGAGTGAGATGCGATTGCGCTGTCTGAGGCTCTCGATGAGACGGTCGGATGGAAGCTCGACGGGGGAGAGCGCGGAGAGTCGAAGGGCATCGGGCGCC
>JBBQYT010000031.1:0-9848 GCA_038208385.1 Longimicrobiales bacterium
CTGCGAAAGAACGTGAGCTGGTACCCGAAGCGGCGGCCGTCCCGGGTGTTGAGACTTCCTGTGAAGTACCACCACTCGTTGCGAAATTCGGGATGCGCGCCGTGGTCGCGCGGAAACTCGAAGCTGATTGGCTGTGTTGCGCGCGCGTATCCGGCTGTATCACCCGAGCCGAGTACTTCGGCTACGGTCGTGCTTGCACGCACGACGCCCACGCGTTGTGCGCGCACGATCAGCACGGTTGCGATGCCGAGTGTGATGATTGCGATCGCGCCGAGCGCAACTTGTGCGTTTGACTTTACGCTCATTCGTCGCGCAGGGCTGCTGCGGGAGGTGTGCGCGACATGCGATACGCGGGGTACGCGCCCGCGAGCAGAGCTGCGGCGATCGCGAGCACGAGTGCCTGGCCGAGCTCGCCAGGTGGCAATTCCATGTGCAGTGTCCAGCCAAACGATCTTCGATTGACGACGAACACCATCAGCGCGGCGAGTCCTGCGCCGATCGGCATCGCCAGCAATCCAGCCGCGAGTCCCATGAGTCCAGTCTGCATCACGACGAGCATGCGCACCTGCGCGGGCGTCATTCCCGTCGCGCGCAACACGCCGATCTCGCGTGCGCGCTCGAGCTGCAGTGCCATGAGTGCGCTCAACACACCAATGAATGCGACGACAATTGCGAGCACGCGCAGCACAGCTGTGATTGCGAACGTGCGGTCGAACACTTCGAGCGATGCTTTGCGTAGCGCTGTGTTCGGCCGAATAAGCAGCGCCTGCGTGGCAGAAGTGCGCGCGCGAATGCTCTGGATCACAGTGTCGGGATTTGCACCCGCGCCGACAAATGCCGCAAGCGATGTCACGCCGCCATCGTTCCACCATTTTCGGTATTGGGCGAGGTCGATGAAGACGATACCTTGTTCGGAGGAGTAGTCGAACAGCACGCCACCGATTTTGAACGCGTGCGCGCCGGCTGGTGTGAGCAGCGTGACCGCCGAGCCGACGTGCACGTCGTGGCGATACGCAAACGGCTCGGTGACGATGACCTGGCCGCTGTCGCGATACGCTGCCCAGACGTTTTCCGGGCGACCTTCCTTGAACCGAAACGTCTTACCGTGCTGCGGCGCGAAATGGAGTGCGAGCACACGCACGGGAGCACCGCCGGGCGCCTGTACGATGACGTTGCGGTACGTGCTGATTGCTGCGATGCCAGGAGTATTCTGCACTTCGGCAATGACGCGCGGGTCCATTGTGACGTCACTGCGATTGGAGGCGAAGCCGGGAGCAGAAATGTAGATGTCGGCGGCGAGCGTGTTACCGAGCCATTCGACTACTGTGTTCCGGAAGCTCGTGATCATTACGCCGACGGCAAGACCGACGGCAATAGAGACTGCCAGGGCGGCGATTGCGGGTCCGGTGCGGCTGAGCGTTGCTGCAACGCCGCCCGCAGCCATGCGGCCGATCATTCCTGTCGTGCGCCCGAGCAAGGGTCGCAATGCGCCCATCAGCACAAATGTGACGCCGGGCACGAGCAGGGATGCGCCGAGCACGAGGATGAAAATTCCGGCGAAGCTGACCGATAGAAGTCGCGGGAAGGCGATGAGCATGAGCCCGCCGAAGAGCAGCAATGCAATGCCGAGGACTGTAAGACGCGGCAGCATTTCCCGCACGCGCGATTCGAGTGTCGAGCGCGTGAGCGCGTTGCGTGGCGGGGCTGTCGTCGCTTCGTAAGCGGGCAGGAGTGCAGCGATGATGGTTGCACCAATGCCGAGTACGACGCCCTTGATGATCGTGATCGGTGAGAGGTAGAGCCCGCGAACTGCTACGACGAAGTACAGGTCATTGATCGTACGCGTGACGAGCCGCACGAGCTGTGTGCCGAACAGTACGCCGATAAAAATCCCCAGCAGGGTTCCAACCAGCCCGACGACTGCGGCTTCTGTCAGCACAACACGAAAAATCTCGCGACGCGTGACGCCGAGCGTGCGCAGGATACCAAAAATGCCACGCCGCTGGACGATCGAGAACGTCATACTGTTATATATCAGGAACATCCCGAACATCAACGTCAGCAAACTCAGTGCAGTGAGGTTGAGGCTGAACGCGCGAGTCAATTGAGTGACCTGGAGAGTGCGCGCACGTGTGTCGTTGATCGTTGCATCGGGCGGTAGCCTCGCCTTGATGCGCTCCAGCAGTGCCGTGCCCGCGGGGCCGTCGGGTATCGCGACATCAATGCGTGAAATGCGGCCGATCATTCCAAGCGTTTCCTGCGCGGCGGAGATATCGGCGATCAGGAGATTTTCGAGTGCGCGCGCGCTCAGCTCATCGGCGGGCCGGATGGTGCCGACAAGCAGAAGCGTGCGCGTGCCACCTGCGAGCGCGACGGCGAATGAATCGCCTACGGCAACACCGATAGCTTTTGCGGTTTGCTCCGATGTAATGACAGCGCCCGGACGAACCAGCAGCGGTGCGAGACCGGATGTCGGCCCCTGTCCGGCGGCGTACGAACGGAAGGGCGCTTCGGCGAATGGATCGACGCCAATGATCTGGAGCGCAATTCTGTCGCGGCGTACATAACCCTCGACGACGGGCGCAATGGCTGTGATGCCTGCGTCGACCCGCAGCGTGCGGTAGAGCTGTTCGTCGAGGCCTGTCGATGCGCCGGTGATCTGGTGTGTAGCGCGGCCCGCAACTGCGGATGTCGAGATCTCGAAAGCGCGGCGTGCGCTACCGACGGCCAGGTCGACTGCAATCGTCACTGCAACTCCCAGCGCGATACCGAGTAGTGCAAAGACGAGCTGCCACGGATGCCGGCGGAGGTGTGACGTACTCGAGCGGAGCAGCAGGCTCACGGCGCAGTGTCCTCGACAATGCTGCCATCGCGCAGGCGCAGCACGCGGTCGGAGACGCGGATGACTTCGGCGCTGTGCGTAACGATGAGCACTGTCTTTTGCGTGGCTCGCGTGAGGTCCTGCAACAACTTCAGAACGTGGGCGCCTGTTTCACTGTCGAGGTTGCCCGTCGGCTCATCGGCAAGGAGCAGTGGTGGATCGTGAGCCAATGCGCGGGCAATTGCAATGCGCTGCTGCTCCCCGCCCGACAGCCGATCCGGATAACTGTCCGCTCGCGCGCCTAGTCCCACTGCATCCAGGAGCTCGTGCGCGCGCGCTGACGCGCCCGTTTTCATGCCGTTCAATTCAAGCGGCAGAAGAATATTCTCCTCGACTGTGAGCGTCGGGAGCAAATTGAAGAACTGGAAGACAAAGCCGATGTGCGAGCGGCGGAAAAGCGTCCTGTCCCTCTCGCTCAATGCAGTGATGTCGATATCGTCGATTGCAACTGTTCCGGTGGTCGGGGCATCTATACCACCGATGACGTTGAGAAGGGTCGACTTGCCGGAGCCGCTCGGTCCCAGCAGCGCGACGAATTCGCCGCGCCGGATATCGAGGTCGATCCCGTGCAGAACGATGTGCTCGGCGTCACCCTCATGGTAGGATTTGCCTACGCCTGTGAGCTGGATGAGAGGCTGTTGCCCACTCACTCGGTTTCATCCTCGACGTGTGACATCGTCTCGTGCAACAAATGACTATCCGAGGCTGTGTGCAGACGAACGTAGTTGCCAGCGGCTTCGATCCAGTCAATTTCCCGGACCTTCAGAAAGACGACGCGCGGACCAGACTTCACGAGCAGTCGATCAACATATTGTTCGCGCGCATTGAGCTGGCGCAGAAGCGACAGCAATTGTTCATCGGCTGCACCGCCGGAGTTCTTGTTTGTGCGCAAACGTACGTGCCCGCGCGCGCGCGTGACTGCGCGAGCAAAGCGTTGTCGATCGAATGGTTTCAGCAGGTAGTCGAGCGCGTTGGAGTCGAATGCCTTCAACGCGTATTCGTCGTATGCAGTGACGAAGATGGTGACGGGCATTTTATCGGCGCCAATCGCCTCTATGACGCCAAAGCCGTCGAGCGCCGGCATTTGCACATCGAGAAAGACAATGTCGGGAGCATCCTCACGGATGCGACGAACGGCGTCCGCGCCGTTCTCACATTCGCCGACAATGTAAAAATCATCTTCCTTCGCGAGCAATGAGCGAATACCCTTGCGCGCGAGACTCTCATCATCAACGATCAATGCACGGATTCGCGTTGTCATGCAGCCCCCAGGTTCCATGAGCCAGCCGGCGCCGTCCGCGCAACGCGCGCGCAACCTGCTCCGCTATCTGCTGCTGTGGACTCTCGTCGCAGTGTTCTTCGGGACACAGCAATTTTTCTACGCAGGCTACGGTGGTGCAAACTATCGCCTCGCCCCAGCCCTCGCTGCAGTGTTCACGAACTGGTACCTCTGGGCACTGCTCGCACCAATCGTGTTCCGTCTCGCACAGACGTTCGAGATCGACCGCACGACGTGGAAACGAAATGTGCCCATCCATTTTGGCGCAAGCATTATACTGGCTGCGCTCAAAATACTTTTGCGCGTGCTCATCGGACAAATCCTGCCCTTCATTCCGACTGCCAAAGTCGGCAACATGATTCCGTCCCAGTTCCACGATAACGTGTTCACGTACTGGATGATTCTGGGTATGTGCCACGCAATCCTGTACTACCGCAAATACATCCAGCGCGAGCGCACAGCTTTACAGCTGGAATCACGCCTCGCACATGCGCAGCTCGAAGTGCTGCGCATGCAGCTCAACCCGCACTTCCTGTTCAACACACTGCACGCGATTTCTGTACTGGTGCGCGAAAACGCAAACGACGCGGCAGACAGAATGATCGCCCTGTTGAGCGACCTGCTGCGGCTCTCGCTCGAAAACGCAGGCGCACAGGAAGTGACACTGAAGAAGGAGCTGGATTTTCTCGAGCGTTACCTCGACATCCAGAAAACCCGCTTTGGTGAACGACTGCGCATTGCATACGAGATCGATCCGAATGCACTCGACCTGCTGGTGCCAAACCTGATGTTGCAGCCTCTGGTAGAAAATGCGATTCGCCACGGCGTCGCGCCGCGCGCAAATGGCGGCGCAGTAGAAATCGTCGCAACCTGCGATGAGCACTGGCTCAATGTACGCATCCGCGACGATGGCCCCGGGCTTCCTGCTCCCGGCACCCCCGCCGAAGGACTCGGCCTGGCCAACACCCGCGCGAGGCTACAGCACCTCTACGGTCCCGACCACAACTTCGTGCTGCAAAATCGCACCGGCGGCGGCCTGCTCGTCGGGTTCACAATACCCCTGCGCCACCCCGTTCCCGAGCCAGCAGAAGCGATCGCCACGAGCAGCCAGGAGTCGTCCATTTACGTGTAAAACCGGCGGACCTGTTTTCAATCCTTGCATCTTGGCCGCTCTAGCCTCGCCAACGGAAAGGGGGCGAAGCAATAGCAAAGCTTTCAGGCCGCCTTGAAGCGGGATGCAAAAGAAACAAGAGCTGTCGAGTGGCCTGCGTACGTTATCGACGTGAGGTGAGGCAGATAAACGTTCGAACACAGTCGTTTCATCCATCTGGCGCGTTTCCACGATTGGACAAGGAGTGGAGCCGATGTTATGTTTTTGACTAGCGATGGGACCGGATCCTTCCGGTCGCGCGGACCAGAGGCGAGAACGGGATCTGGGGCGCAGTGGCCCAAGAGGCCCGTTTTTGTTTCGCCTGAAGGGATTGCAATGATTGAAATTATCCTCGGAGAGAATGATCGCCTGGAGTGGGCGTTAAAACAGTTTCGTCGGAAAATGCTCCGTTCCGGGCGCTTCAAGGATATGAAGAAGAAGCGGTTTTACGAGAAGCCGAGCGAAGCAAAAAAGCGTAAGGCAGCAGATGCACGTCGCCGGTCAGCCCGGGCGAAGAGACGCACGGTTTAGAGGACAATGTTCGAATTGACCCGTCCTTTCTGACGGGCACGCTGCTCCGTGAAGAAGTGTCAGACCCGGGCGCTCCCCTGACCCGGTTTTTTGCTGCCGACCGTCTACTCCCGCCGATCGACAGCCTTCAACCAGAGTTCGAGCACGATATGTGCGGCTAGACGACGCTACGGCCGTCTCCCGCGTCCGATCGACCATAGACTACCACAACACATGGTTCAGCTTCCGTTTTCTCTCTACGACAATGAGAAAAAGGTCCTCGAAGTCATGATGGATCCGCTGTGAGCGCGCGCGAAGCGCCAGTTCCAGATCTCGACAAGGAAAAAGTGATTAGCGAAGCATCTCTGGGAGTCCTGGAAGTGCTCGGCAGTGGTGTCGGCTTTATTCGCCGGCAGGAGTCGAGCTATCTCCCAACAAACAACGACGTGTACGTCGGACAGCGGCTCGTAAACCGGTACGGCCTTCGCACCGGCGATGAGATTTCAGGCGAAGTCGGTGCAGCGCCCGGGCGTGGTAAAAGCCCACCGCTCACGACGCTCACCCTGGTCAATAACCGCCCGCTCGAGCTTCTCGAGACGCGACCGCAGTTCAGCCGCCTCAGTGCGCAGCATCCAACAGAACAGCTGTTCCTCGAGTGCGGGCTCATGCGCCGCGGCCAGCGCGATTACACCGACCGCATCATCGACCTGTTCTCGCCGCTTGGAAAAGGACAGCGCGCATTGATCGTCGCGCAGTCGAAAGCCGGCAAGACCATGGTCATGCAGGCGATGGCGGAAGGCATAACCAAAAACCATCCCGAATGCACCGTCATGTTCCTCCTGGTCGATGAACGGCCCGAGGAAATTACGGAAATGGAATCGTGCGGATTCGGTGAGGTTGTGGCTTCGAGCTTCGATTTTCCCGCGGAGCGACATGTGGCCGTGGCCGAGATCACGCTCGAACGGGCGCGCCGTCGCGTCGAGATGGGCGAAGATGTCGTCATTATTCTCGACTCGATTACCCGTCTCGCACGCGCTTACAATGCGGCGGAAGAGAGTAGCGGGCGCACGCTTTCGGGCGGACTCGACGCCAATTCTCTCGAAAAGCCGAAGCGATTCCTGGGCAGTGCCCGCAAGATCGACCCCGACCAGGGCGGCGGGTCGCTCACGATCATCGCCACCGCGCTGGTTGATACCGGCTCGCGCATGGACCAGGTGATCTTCGAGGAGTTCAAGGGCACCGGCAACAGCGAATTGGTGTTGTCCCGGGAGCTTGCCGACAAGCGAATCTTTCCGGCGATCGACCTGCCGGGCAGCTCGACACGGCGCGAGGAATTGCTGCTTTCGCCTCAAGCGCTGGCAGTTTCGCACGCGATTCGGCGCCAGATCAGCAATTCTTCGGCGGCCGACGCCATGCAGCAGCTGATAGCGATGATGCGTCGCTCAGAGAACAACGCCCAGCTCATCCAGAGCGTGAAGCCGGACGACCACCCTGGTCGCTAGCCAATCTGGATTGCTGGTACGGAAATTCCACCCTGCCGGGAGGCGCACCCCCTCACTGCCGCAGAGGTAATCATGCAGGATTTTTCCCTGGATAAACTCACGAAGGGCGCAACGGGCCGCTGGCTGCAAATGGCAGCGGGCGGACTGCTCGTCATTGCGGGCATGAAGCGCCGCGGGCTCGCGGGTCTCGCACTCTCCGCCGCGGGCACTGCGCTGATCGCGCGCAACGTAAAGGATGAAGCGGCCGAGCTCACGCGCGGCCCGACAACCAGTGCCCAGTCCGGAGACATTTTCCGCGAAGTCGGGCATCACTACCCCGAAGCATCGACGCGCAAATGGAAGGACATGGTGCAGGAAAACTCCGAGGAATCGTTCCCCGCGAGCGACCCGCCATCGTTCACGCCGACAACGTCTCTCGGGCACTCGCACGACAATTGAAACGGTAAACGGATTGACTTGGATGCAGGCGTTGCGCTATCTATGCAAGACAGGCCGCGCGCCTGCAATGACTTTTTTTCTGGATTTGAGATGAACGACCGCGTTCGTAACAGCAATAATAATTCTCTGAATCCGCTCTCCACTCGGAGCCGCGGACTGGGGATGCTGCTGCGTTAACAGCGGTCTTCTTCGGTTTCTCGAGCGGCTCCACGAACGTGGTGCCGCTCTTTTTTATTCATAACGAGGTGATCCCAGTGTGCTCGATTATCGGCGTACTCGAATTTAAGAAGGATGCGGCGGAGCTGCGCACCCGCGCGGTCAGGCTCTCGCGTCTGCAGCGGCATCGCGGGCCTGACTGGTCCGGCGTCTATAGCTCCGAAAAGGCGATCCTGGTGCACGAGCGTCTCGCGATCGTGGATGTGTTGAGCGGCGCGCAGCCGCTTCTGAACGACACCGGCACACACGCACTCGCAGTAAACGGCGAGATCTACAACCACCGCGAGCTGCGCGCTTCGCTCTCAAAGCCATTTCCATTCGCTACCGACTCCGACTGCGAAATCATCCTCGCCCTCTATCGCGATCATGGCGCAGACTTCCTCGACATGCTGAACGGCATTTTCGCGTTCGTGCTGTTCGATGAAGAGCGCGGCCGCTACCTGATCGGGCGCGATCACATGGGAATCTGTCCGCTGTACACGGGTCACGACGAGCATGGCAACATGTACGTCGCATCCGAGATGAAGGCGCTCGTGCCCGTGTGCAAATCAATTGTCGAGTTTCCGCCGGGTCATTTCCTGGACAGTGAAGTCGGCGAGCCACAACAGTACTACAAGCGCGAGTGGCGCGACTACGCGGCTGTCGAAGGCAATGGCGGCAGCCCGGAATTGATTCGTGAAGCACTTCTCGCTGCTGTACAGCGCCAGCTGATGTCGGACGTGCCGTACGGCGTGCTGCTGTCGGGCGGACTCGATTCGTCGATCATTGCTGCCGCAGCGCAGCAGTTCGCCGCACGCCGAGTCGAAGAGGATGGCAAGAGCGCAGCGTGGTGGCCGCAATTGCACACGTTCGCAATCGGCCTTTCAACATCACCCGACCTCGCCGCTGCACGCGTCGCCGCCGAACACATCAAGTCCGTGCATCATGAATTTCATTTCACAGTACAGGAAGGTCTCGACGCACTGTCTGATGTGATCCACCATCTCGAGACATACGATGTAACGACGGTGCGCGCATCGACACCAATGTACTTAATGGCGCGCAGAATTCGCGCAACAGGCGTCAAGATGGTTTTGTCAGGCGAAGGCGCAGACGAAATCTTTGGCGGATACCTGTACTTCCATCGTGCGCCCGATGCGAAATCCTTTCACGAAGAGACGATTCGCAAGCTGGACCGACTGCACCTCTACGATTGTCTGCGCGCGAACAAGTCGATGGCCGCCTGGGGTGTTGAAGCACGCGTGCCGTTCCTCGACAAGGAATTCATGGACGTCGCAATGAGCATCGATCCCGCACTCAAGATGGCGGGCAACGGCAAAATGGAAAAACACATCCTGCGCGAGGCGTTCGCGCAGGACTTGCCCGAATCGATTGCGTGGCGCCAAAAGGAGCAGTTCTCGGATGGCGTGGGCTACGGCTGGATCGATTCGCTCCGCGCGCACGCCGAGAAAGTAGTCAGCGACCAGAGCATGGCCAACGCGCGCTTCCGCTTCCCGTACAACACGCCCGCAACAAAGGAAGCATACCTGTATCGTACAATGTTCGCCGAGCATTTCCCGATGGACTGCTGCGCCGAATGCGTCCCCGGCGGCAAGTCAGTCGCATGCAGCACGCCGGAAGCGCTCGCGTGGGACGCTTCGTTACAAGGCGTTGCTGATCCGTCCGGGCGTGCGGTCAAGGGAGTGCATTTGAGTGCGTACTGATGCCGACGAAAGGAAGGCGAAAAGGAGAAAGCGATGCCGGGCAACTCTAAGTAACCCGTACCGACAATTTAGACGGGCGCGGAAACCGGAGCATAGTCTTCAATTGGAGGACATGAACAAATAAGATTCCGATCCCCTCCCGCGCTCTCAACCAATCCTACTGCGGGCC
>JBBQYT010000032.1:0-9663 GCA_038208385.1 Longimicrobiales bacterium
AAGACAATCAGCGGTGCGAAGTGGCGACGACGAAATCTCATTGCAATCTCCTAAGGCGTTTCAAACCGTCGACACAGAAAACCCTGCCGACCGGGAATCATGCTTTCAGGTGTGCGAGTGCGCCAGCAATATGACATGAAATGCAGCACCGCGGGGATGAATTCTTGAGGAATAGATGTTGCTAATATGCGATGGACGAACTGACCCCCATCGGGGAGGCAAGGTGGAAAAAGAGAAATTCCAGGACAAAAGCGGTCCTGCTGAGTTTGATATGGAAGAGGGGCTGGCGCTCGCCTTATCATATCTGGAAAACCCATCAGACGTTCCCTGCCCCAGGTGTGGACCCGGCAGTATGGAAGTGGTCTGCTACCTGGATGCTCGTCGCATGGAGCAGGGATCGGTAGTTCCCGCGTCGCCTGATGGGGACTATACAGTGATTTTGTACTGCCATACCTGTGCTCGTGCAGCAGCTTTGGACCTGAGCCGGGATGAAGAAGTAGACGTACATGGAGGAAAGGGACGCGAAGCCGCCTAACAGCCGGCGTCCTTTTTTGTTTTGCAGAACAGCCACCCAATTCCCCTGGGCGGCTGTTTTTGGTTTGTCTGGGAAAAGCTCAACTTCGGGAAGCGCGAGCACGAGCGCGGGCATCGGCGCAGGCTAGCAGTAGTACTTCGCATTCGAAGTAAGCCCCACATGCCGGTTGGCGGGGTATTTGGGGTGGGGTTAACTTCGATTCTGCGAAGTGAGAGAACGACGTTGAAAAAGGAGCTGCCGACTGTCCAAGTTTGCGAAGGGTAAGTCCTGGATCGAACAACGGCTCGCGGACTCGGTTCTCTTCGATGGCCAGGAATACAGGATCGAGCTGGTGGCGCGGAAGGGGACGGGGACGCAGGGGTTTCGTGTGACCGTTGTATTCATGCCGCTGGATGGCGGAGCCGATGCGGAGACGGATCTTCCGAATGCTCCGACGACTGCGGACGTGCATCAGCTCGTGCGTGATCTTTCCGGTGATTCTGAGCGGCTCGAGCAGATGTTTCGCGAGGCAGCCCGCAAGTGAGTACGCCGGCGCCTTCCGCACGGTCGCGGTTTGCGCAGTGCGTGTCGGTATCCGAACGCGAGTTCGACCTCGGATCGGCAGCGTTGCTGGTTGCAGCAGAGGAGTATCCGCAGCTTGCGCTCGCGCCCTACCTCCGTCGTCTCGATATGCTCTCGGAACGTGTACGCGACAGACTCGCAAACGAGAGCGCGCCGCTTGTGGTACTGCAGGAGCTCAGCCGCGTGCTGTTCGAGGAAGAAGACTTTCGCGGCAATTCCGAAGCGTATTATGACCCGCGCAATTCCTTTCTGAATGACGTACTGGACCGCAAGCTCGGCATTCCGATCACACTCAGCATCGTTTATCTCGAAGTCGGAGCGCGATTGGGACTCCCCCTCGCGGGCGTGAACTTTCCCGGTCATTTCATGCTTCGCTTTGAAGGCGAAGCACTGCGCGTGCTGATCGATCCATTCCAGAGCGGACAGCTGATCTTCGAAGATCAGGCGCAGGACCTGCTCGACCGCGTGTACGGCGGCATGGTCAAGCTGCAATCCGAGTTTCTGCTGTCAGCCGAAAAGAAGGACATCATCATTCGCGTGCTGTCCAATCTGAAAACGATCTACCTCAACGCGCGCGATGATGTGCGCGCGCTTGCTGCAATCGAGCGCATCATACTCGTGCGACCGTCCGCGCTCGGCGAAGTGCGCGACCGCGGAATGGTCCTCGCCCGCACCGGTAGAACGGAAGAAGCAATTTCAGACCTCGCGCAATATCTCGACTTCGCGCCGGAAGCTCCGGACGCGAAGCGCGTGCGCCTGCTCCTCGACGAGCTCGCCAAAAAACGATGAGTGCAGACTATACTGCCGGACGCAACGGCGCCGGTGTAATCCTGCGCACGGACCGCGCACTGCTGCGCGTATTCGGTCGCGAGCCGGTGAAGATGCTGCAGGGATTGTTGACCAACGACCTCTCCGGTGCACCGAACGAACGCGCAGTGTACGCAGCCATGCTGACGCCAAAAGGCAAAATGGTAGCCGACACGCACGCCCTGAAACGCGGCGCAGACGTGTGGCTCGATGTCGATACGTCAGCACGCGAACCACTAATGACACACATGAAGAAGTACGTGCCACCACTGTTCGCGCGTGTCGAAGAAATGCCGGACGTCAGCGTCGTCGGACTGTATGGGCCGCGCGCACCCGCCATCGCATCTGCAGTACTCGGCTACAACCTCGCCGTCGGCGAGGAGGATGATGTGGTGGAGACGGAATGGTCGGGCAGCAAAGTCAATCTGATCCGCACGTACTACACAGGCGATGATGGCTTCGACATCATCATCCCGGCCGACAACGCACAATTGCTGATCAAGCATTTCGCGAACGCAGGCGCAGCACCACTAAGCGATGAAACACTCGACGTGCTGCGCATCGAAGCCGGCCGGCCACGCTGGGGTCGCGAGCTCGATGATGCAGTCATCCCACTCGAAGCAGGACTGCGCGAGCGCGCCATCAGCGAAACAAAAGGCTGCTACACGGGTCAGGAAATCATCATCCGCATCCTGCACCGCGGCCACGTGAACTGGCAGCTGCGCGGACTGCTTCTCGGAGAAACGCCGCCGCCCGCAATGGGCGATACACTGATGCGGCCGGATGAGACGCGCGCCGTCGCTCGCATCACGAGCGCGGTCGTCTCGCCGAAACTGCAGCAGACCATCGCCCTCGCCTACGTGCGCCGAGAAGTAGAGCCCGGCACAATCCTCCGCGTCGGCGCCGGCGACGGCCCAGAAGCGCGCGTCGTCGAGCTGCCGTTCAATGCGACACCAGGTAGCCGGGGACTCACTGAAGAATGAAACAGGAAACATTCCTGTTCGTCTACGGCACCCTTCAAAGCAACGGCCAGGCTGCCGAGCTCCTCGCCGGCTGCGCCGTAATCACGCAGGCAAGCGTAGCAGGTACGCTCTATGACATCGATGGCGAATATCCCGCACTCGTGCTCGGCGGCGCAGGCCGCGTCCACGGCGAAATCCGCTCCTGCCCGCCCGGCCAGCTGCTCCAACTCGACGACTACGAAGGCGTGCCCAACCGTCTGTTCCGCCGCGTCGGCGTCCAGATCGGCGACTACGCGTGCTGGGCCTACGTCGCCGGACCGAAACTCGCCCGCAAACTCATGCCCGCCCGGCGCATCGCCAGCGGCACCTGGACTCGTTGATCGCTCTCCATTGCCAAATCACCTGGCTCCGATGGTCCCGTAAGATATTCTCTTGACTCCATGTTACCCATAGGTTACATATAGCAACGTATAGGTTACTTCTTGAAGGTAATCAGGTCGAACGTTTTGGAGCTATATGGAGGGAGTCATGACGTCGAAGACGACGGTGGAAATTGCTGACCGAATGTCTCGGAAGCGAGCGGTGATATTCGCGGCGGCGGCGGGTGCGTTTCTGCTGATTCAGGTGATCACCCGGCCGGTCATTGGCGGGAGCACTCGGGCGAGTAGTGCTCAGACGGAGGGCTGGGCGATCAACGCGTTGGTTCTGATGCTGTGTCTGGCGACGGGTGGTGGTCTTGTGAATGGCGCGCGGTTGCGGGCGCTGATCAACGATGAGGTATCGCGGAGTAACTACAAAACGGCGGTTGGGGTGGGGTATTGGGTCGCGATGGCGTTGGCGATCGGGCTGTATGGGGTGCAGGGGTACACGAATTACACGGGTCGCCAGGCGGCGTATGTGATCGTTACGCTCAGCATCTCGATTGCGATTTTTGTGTTTTCGTATCTGGAATTGCGTGCGCACCGCGATGCATGAGCGTTTGAACAACCGATTGCGTGAGGAGCGGGCGCGACTTGATCTCACGCAGGCGGATCTGGCGACGCTGGCTGGTGTTTCGCGAAAGACGATCAACACGGTTGAGAACGGAGTGTTCATTCCATCGACGGTGCTGGCGCTGCGGCTCGCGCGTGCGCTGGGGACAACGGTCGAGCATTTGTTTCAGCTACCGAGCGAGGGATAATGTCTGTGGGTGACGCGGTGATCGAGCTGCGCGGAGTTGAGAAGCGCTATGACACGCATTTGGCTGTTCGTGGCATGGACCTGGTGATTCCACGTGGCTCGACGTACGGGCTGCTTGGTCCGAATGGCGCCGGTAAGACGACGACGATCCGAATGATTTTGGGCATCATTGAGCCGACGGCCGGCGACATCAAGGTGTTTGGCGCTCCGCTCGAGATGCGGGCGCTTGACCGCATCGGGTATTTGCCCGAGGAGCGTGGCTTGTATCGTCGGATGACGGTGCGCAAAGTGCTGGTGTTCCTTGGTGAGCTGAAAGGAATCAGCAAGGGCGACGCCTTGCCGCGCATCGATTCGTGGCTCGAGCGCATGGGACTCAGCGAGCGTGCGAATGCGCGTGTGCAGGAGCTGTCGAAGGGCATGCAGCAGAAGGTGCAGTTCATCGCGTCGATTCTGCACAATCCCGAGCTCGTGATTCTGGATGAGCCGTTCAGCGGGCTGGATCCGATCAACCAGCAGGTGTTGAAGGAGATTGTGCTGGACCTGCAGAAGGCTGGACATACAATCGTTTTCTGTACGCACATGATCGACCAGGCGGAGCGCACGTGCGATCACGTGTGCATCATTGCGCGCGGGCAGAAGGTCGTGGATGGCACGATGTCGGATGTAAAAAAGCGCGCGGGCGGTGAGAACGTGGCGCTGGTTGTCGACGCCTGGACGGAGGCATCGCGCCGAGTGGTGGATGCGCATGCGGGCATCGTGCATGCGCGGGTGGAGGGTACCGACGCGGAGATCATGCTGCGCATTGGTGCGCGGTCATCCGACTTGCTGAAGGAGCTGGTCGAGAGCGGCGTCAGCATTCGCCGGTTCGAGCGTGTCGAGCCATCGCTCGAACAAATTTTCATAGAGAGAGCGGGGCCGCTTGTGAGTCCCGACGGACAGCGGGTGGTGGCGCATGTCTAGAACACTGGTTGTCGTGAAGCGCGAGTTCACCGAGAGCGTGCGCTCGAAGATGTTCATCATCATGACGTTGTTTGGCCCGCTGCTGATTGCCGGCGTGTTCGCGTTTCAGATCGTGATGTTCAGGAGTACGGGGGGCGAGAAGAAGCTTGTGATCGTTGATGCGACGCCCGAGCACCTCGGCGCGCAGATTGCCACGGTCTTGAAGGCTGCGGGTGCAGGCACACAACGCGAGAGAGCGACGACGTACTCGTCAGAGATGATCACACTCGCGGGCCATGACACGGCGCAGCTGCGCAAACAGATCGCACAGCGCGTGGACACCGATGAGATCGATGGCTACCTGTGGCTCGATCCCGGCGTGCTGAAGGGTGATTCCGTCCGCTATGACGGCAAGAATGCGACAGTAATGCAGGAGATGGGGCAGTTGCATGCCGCAGTGCAGAGCGCCGTTCAGACCGCGCGTCTCGGCGCAGCCGGAGTGGATCCACGCGCTGTCGCGGTTGCACTGCAACCTGTGCCGTTCAGTTCGCGCAAGGCAGGCAAAGGCGCAGTGAAGGGCAATGCTGCTGCGATTTTCGGCGTGGCCTATTTCATGGGGTACATTACACTGCTCGTGATCATCCTGTACGGCGCCGCCGTCCAACGCGGTGTGCTCGAAGAAAAGAAGGACCGCATTGTCGAAGTGATCACGAGCTCGATCCGTGCAGAACAATTGATGTTCGGCAAAGTCGCGGGTATTGGCGGCGCATCGCTTCTGCAGATCAGTCTCTGGGCCGGCTTCGCGGCGCTTGCCTTGCACTTCGGCAATCCGTTGCTTGTGCGCATGGGCGTGGGGACGATCGACCTGCCGGACATTCCGAGCTCTGTCTGGTTCGTGTTCTTGTTCTTCTTTGCGGGCGGGTTCTTCCTCTATTCCAGTCTGTATGCCGCTCTCGGCGCACTTGCGACAACAGACCAGGAAGGACAACAGCTCCTATTGCCGGTGACAATGATTCTGATGGTTTCATACTTCATCAGCTTCAGAGCGATGAACGCGCCGGACTCGACGATTGCGATTGTCGCATCGATGGTGCCGTTCTCCGCGCCGTTGATCGTGCCGATCCGTGCAATGATGACGAACGTACCTGCAATTCAGCTAATCGCATCGGCGTTGTTGTTGATCGGCGGTGGCCTCGGGATGACGTGGCTCGGCGGTAAAATCTACCGAATTGGCGTCCTGACAACGGGAAAGAAGCCTACATTCATGGAAGTGATGCGTTGGCTGCGAACGGCGTGATGCTTTTCGTGATTGGCGGCGGCCTGCTGGCGCTGCTGCTCGCACTCATGCTGATCGAGCTGCGACGTCTCGCGCGCGCAGGCACACAGCCGCTCGCGAGTCTCGAGACACGCGTGGATACGCTCGCGCAGCAGCTGGGCGCGCGTATGGGCGAGTCCGCTGCAGCGGCCGGCCAGCTCACGAGTCAGGTACAGGCGCGGCTCACGGAAGCCAATCAATCGATGAACGCGCTGGTTGAGCGGCTTGGCAGACTGGATGAAGCCACGCGGAACGTACAGCGTGTCGGCGAATCCATTGTCGGCCTCGAACAGCTCCTCGCCTCACCCAAACTGCGCGGGAGTTTTGGCGAGTGGTCGCTCGAATCACTGCTCGCGGATGTGCTGCCCGCAAGCAGCATCGTCACACAACACCGGTTGCCATCGCGCGGAACGATTGTGGATTTCGCAGTGCGCACGGGTGACGGCCACATCGTGCCGATCGACAGCAAGTTTCCGATCGAGTCTTATCGTCGCTTGCTGGATGCGCAGATGCTGGGCGAGGTTTCGTTGGAGCCGTTGCGCCGGGAGATGCACCGTACGCTGCGCGCCCGCATCGATGAAATTGCCCAGCGTTACATCTGTCCAGACGATGGCACGCTGGACTTTGCATTGATGTACGTGCCGTCCGAGGGAGTGTATTACGAAGTCGCTGTCCGCGACGAAGGCCAGGAGCTGTTGGACTATGCGCGTGTGCGGCGTGTGCTGTTGTGCTCCCCGAATACCCTCTATGCCTATTTGCAGTCGATCATGGCAGGCCTGCGCGGCGTCGAGATCGCGCGCCACGCGCGCGAGATCCACGCCACGCTCGAGCATCTGCGGCAGGATGTGATTTCGACGCGCGCGCACTTCGAGCGTGCGGGTGCGCAGCTGCGTCACGCATCGCAGAATGTCGACATGGGTGTGGATGTGTTGGAACGCATCGCAGACCGAGTAAACGACGTGCTCAGTGTGGAGGGACCACAATCGCTCAGCGTGAGTAGCGCGCCGACGCCAATTCCAGAATCCGCTGTATCAGTGCTTCGTACGTAATGCCGCTGCGCTCGGCCGCTCGCGAGAACTCGCTGCCGCTCTCGAGATAGCAGTTCGGATTCACTTCGATCACAAATACATCGCGGTTTTCATTGACGCGCAGGTCGATGCGGGCGTAGTCTCTGAGACGCATCGCCTGAAAGGCATCGAGTGCAATCTTCTGCATTCGTGCGATCAGGCCGGGGTCGAGGTCCTCGGGTATGATTGAGACGGTGCCATCGAACTCGGCGCCTGTGCCCGTGCCTTCATCGCCCCACTTGGCGGCAAAGCTCGCAATGCGCGGCAGGTCTTTCGGAAACTTCGTAAAGTCCATCTCGACGGCGGGCAGAGTCTGAGCGTCGGAGTTTCCGAGCACGCCGATGTAGAACTCGCGTCCCTCGATGTATTCCTCGACGAGCACCGGCTGTTGATAAGCTTCCTGAATCTCATCGATCTTGTGCAGCAGTTCTTTCAGGTCGTGCACAACGGACTTCGATGTGATGCCGAGCGATGCGTCTTCCTGCGGTGGCTTAACGATCAGCGGAAACGACAGGTTGCCCGCGTGGTCGAGTGCGCCGCGATACAGTGTCGCAAACTCGGGTGTGCGAATGTTGTGAAAGCTCAGGACTTTCTTGCAAAGCGTTTTATCGCCGGCGAGCATGAGGCCCGATGGGCTCGAGCCGGTGTAGCGATGTCCGAGCAGGTTGAGCAGTGCAGCGACATTCGAGTCGAGCGAGCTTTTCCCGCCGAACGATTCCGAGAGATTGAATATGATGTCGGCCTTCGTGCGCGCGAGTGCATCGACGAGCGATTGCACATCCTTGTCGATGCAGACGAGCCAGGACTCGTGGCCGTTCGCGGTGAGCGCTTTCTGCAGCTGCTCCAGTACCGGATCTGCAGGCGGCCCGAGCGCATCGATATTGTGCAGGACGGCAACTTTCATGGCTCACCCTGGCGCTCGACTTCGAGCGTATTCGTGTATCGGTAATTCATCATGACGGCCGTCCCGAAAGCAGTGAGCTCAATGAGTGTAGACGCTTCGAGTCCGCGCACGCGCAGGTCGAGCGCGCGGGTGCGCTGTGCAAGAAAGTCGATGAATGCGCTAACTGTCGTCGTGGGCTCACCCGTCCAGTAGGCAATGCGCGCGACGATCTCGCGACGGTGCGTGACAATGAATCCCGAAGCAGACTCGCCTTCCGGCGATTCGTGGCTGCCTGCGAAGATGTTGCGGAGGTCGCCATCGAAGTGTCGCTCGTCATCGATGGGCATTTGCTCGTTGTAATCCTTGTAGTGCTCGCCGACCGTGTAATCCATCGCCTCGACGGGAAGGTCGCCCTTGTTGACGTCGCGCTCGCGCGCCGGCGCAATGGCGCCGACTTCCGCCATTACTGCGTCCATGTATTCGAGTTTGCGGAGCGCGCCCCAACCCGCGTATTCGGTGCGCCAGTCGAGACCCGGTGTAAGCCAGACGGCGAACGTTTCGGCAAAGTCTTCATCCGGATGTTTTTGCGCATACCAGCCGAGGATGTGGCGCACGTAGTCGCGTGAAAACGGATCGGCGCGGTAACGTTCGCGATACGGACGGGAGTACGGTCCGAAGATTTGTCGCCAATCGGCGCGGTCATACAGACGGTAGGCGTAGTTCAGCGCGTGGCCGGCTTCGTGGCGCAGAAACCTGATTGCGTCCTCCTCGCCTTCGAGTTCAATGGCGAGCTCTTCTTCGATCCGGGAGAGACGCGGATCGGCCAGGTAGAACGGCACGCCGATGAGCGGAATACCGTCGGGACAGCCCCACTGGTCGCTTAGATAGACGGGTGGCTTGAAGACGACGTTCCGGGCGGACAGCTCGCCATAAAGCTGGTCGACGAGCTTTTCGAGTGGCGACCCCTGTATGCGCAGCCCCAGCTCGGAGATGCGCTTTCCGAGGAGCTCACTTCGCTCCTGCTCCCAACCCCCTTTCGGTGTGCTCACGACGGGCAGGAAGTGCAAATCTGATACCCTTTATTCCTTGACGTACGGCTCGTGCAGGTGCACAGGTGTCGCACTGCGTCGCAGCCTGAGGTTCAGCATCTCGACGCCGAAGGAGAAGGCCATCGCAAAATAGATGTAACCCTTCGAGATGTGCTGACCGAATCCTTCCGCGATGAGCGTAACGCCGATGAGGATCAGGAAGCTCAGGGCGAGCATCTTCAGGGTGGGGTGCCGCTCGACGTACGCGCTGATGGGGCCGGCGAACACCATCATGAAACCGACGGCAATCACCACAGCCGTGACCATCACTCCGATCTCATCGACCATTCCCACAGCGGTAATCACCGAGTCGAGCGAGAACACCAC
>JBBQYT010000033.1:0-9654 GCA_038208385.1 Longimicrobiales bacterium
ACCGTTTGGGCACGGGCCGACTTCGAAAGCGCGGCGTCCCTGATTTCTTCCAGCGCGCGCGAACCAGCCCCACCATCCCGCCGGTTTTGTGATCGTTCCGTTTGCGTCGGTTAATTCGTCGGGGAATTGACTGTCCTTGAGCGCACTGGAACGGAACGGCGTTTCAAAAACCCTACATGGAATGAATGGTTGACCAAGGTTTAGTATGAACTGATCGAGGGGATTCCCCTACCGAAAAGCAGAAATTACCGGACACTCCGCGGGAAGCGAGACAGCTAGTTTGTGTATGAGCGGAGGCAGGAAGGTCTTCTGATGCGAGGATGCAATGAAGTTGGATGCAAGGTCTGTTGCGGTAGCGACGCTGGCGTACGGGCTCGTCATCGCGGGTGGTGCACAGGCGGCGACGCCCGAGGGCGGCAGAAACGCTCTCTGGATGGGCGGGCACAAGATCGCACTGAGCGCGGCCGCGACCGCGCCCATCCCGAGCTTTGCGCGGCAGACCAAGCTCGGGTGCAACACATGTCACACGACGTTTCCGCAGCTCACGGCATTTGGCAGGTTGTTCAAGCTCAACGGCTACACACTCACGGGGATCGAGCAGGTGACGGTGGCGGCGAGTGCGACAACGCCCGCGCTCGCACTAGACGTGATTCCGCCCGTGTCCGCGATGGTGGAGGCCTCGGCGACGCGTGTCAAAACGGCAGCGCCGGAGCAGAGCAACACCAGCGCGGACCTGCCGCAGCAGTTCAGTCTTTTCCTGGGCGAAGCCATCACGCCGAAAGTGGGCACATTCCTGCAGTTCACGTATACGGACGTGGACGGCAGTTTTGGTCTCGACAACACGGATCTGCGTTTCGCGGACCACGCGACCGCATTCGGAGCGCCGCTGATCTACGGTCTGACGCTGAACAACAACCCAACCGTGCAGGACGCATGGAACACGGTCCCTGCCTGGAACTTCCCGTACGCGAGCTCGGAGGTCGCACCGACGCCGAGCGCCGCACCGAGCCTTGCGGGTGGCTTTGCGCAACAGGTGGCCGGTCTCGGCGGCTACGTCTTTTTGAACAACTTGTTGTATGCGGAGCTGTCGGGTTACCACTGGGCACCGCAGGGCGGTGGGCATCCGGCGGACACCACCTCAACGAACAGTCTCGACGGGCTGGCGCCGTACTGGCGCGTGGCACTGTCGCACCAGTTCGGCGCCAACTCGGTCGAAGTCGGCACGTTGGGAATGATAGCCAACCGACGCCCTGCGGGAATCGTCGGGCCAACGGACCGGTTCAGCGACGTGGGGCTGGACGCGCAATTCCAGCGGCCTCTCAGCAATGGCAGCGTCGCGTTGCATGGATTGTTCATCAACGAGAACGAGCGACTCGTTGCATCGAAAGCTGCCGGTAATGCGACGGCGACAGACAACCACCTGAGGAGCCTCAAGTTGGACGGCTCGATCGGGTTCCCAGTGGGACTCGGCGCGACGCTCGCCTACTTCAGCACGACGGGCGGAGCCGATCCGCTGCTCTTTCCTTCCGAAGCGATCACAGGCAGCGGCACCGGTAGCCCGAATAGCAACGGCTGGATCGGTGAGCTCGATTACAACGCCTGGCAGAACGTGCGGCTGTCCGCGCAATACGTGATGTACAGCAAGTTCAATGGCGCCAGCAGCAATTACGATGCAGCCGGGCGCAATGCGTCCGATAACAACACGCTGCACTTGCTCGCGTGGTTTGTGTTCTGAGGCTGAAAACTTCGGAAAGTTGCTCGTCTGACCGTGAGACTTGAGACGACAGGCGCACATATGCCGTCACCGTTCCATGGCACGCGTTCATCTACGGGACGTACGAGGTGCTGTTCAACGTCGCGCGCAACCGGGCGGACACGACGCACAGCGGACAGTACTTCTTCGAGGGCTGGGACGAAGACCACATCGGCTACGCGCGGGTGCACTGCAGGAGGGGGGTGTCGAGCAGACGGCGCTGCACAATCACATACCCGCCGAAACTCCGCAGGTCATGTACATGCACATCGAGGCGAAGGGGAATGCCCGCTGCGATTGCGCACACAATCCACGACGCACTCGCACTTACGAAAACGCCGCTCGGCGCGCCGCCGGCCGCGTCGGCTGAACGGCGTCGTCTATCAGGTGAGCGTGCCACGCATGTGGCGAAGGGGACCGCGGTTCGTTAGGATGAGGAAATGCGAATCCGCGCCCTGGACAAACATGCGCTGGCAGTACTGGCGTTGATACTCCTCCTCGTCCCGACCGTGGCAGACATCGGGCACGGGGCGCGCCACGCAGAGCTTTCGCGAGAAAACACCGTCGAAGCACACCACCACGCGGCTGGAACGAGCGGTGCTGCGTACACGCCATCCAACGGCGACGTGCAGCTGCATCCGTCCGATCATGCGCACCTGCGTTGTGACACGGGAGCCGTCTCCCGGCAGCCGCACCCCGACATTGGAAACCTCGCGCGCGTAGTCGATCTGAACTGGCCGGCGCGCACCATTCAAGAAACCCTGCAGGCGCCTGCAAGCGCACTTCCGACGGCGCGATGCACAGGGCCACCTCCCAGGCTCCGAGCCCCACCAACACTGATCTGACGCTGCGCTCGTAGCGCAGCGACGTCGACGCATCGCACGGCGCGATGCGGCGGTTTTGTCGCATCCCTCGAGCAGGGATGAACACGTCAATCAGTGGACCACTCAAATGATCAGACATACCTGCCAGGCGTTACTGCTGGCGGCAGCGTTGCTGCCGCACGCAGCCAATGGACAACAGCACAAACTCACCATCGAAGAAGTCCGTTCGCTGGCTGAAATCCGCAACCCCTCGATTGTCGCGGCACGCGAGGCCGTCGCCGGAGCGGCCGGTCGTGCGCAGCAGGCCGCCGCGTTTCCGAATCCGTCCGTTACGTACGGACGTGAGCAGACTTCGCGCGGAGATATTTCGGCGTCGCAAAACATTGTTGCGCTGGAACAGCGATTGGAAATTGGCGGACAGCGCGCAGCGCGCCGCGAAGCCGCCGCCTTGCGGCAGCAGGCAGCCGAAGCGCGCCTGGCCGGTTCCATTGCAGAGCTACGGCACAAGGTGACGAACGCGTACTCTGCAGCGGTTGCCTCAGACCGCACTGTACAATTGGCGTCTGCAGCTGCCGACGCGTTCGCACGAGCGCGCATCATAAGCGATCAGCGGCTGCAGACCGGAGATGTTTCCGGCTACACGGCTCGCCGTGTTCGCCTCGAGGCCGCGCGCTATGCCGGTTTACGCGCGGAAGCAATGTTGCTGCGACGCCGGAATTACTCCAACCTCGCCACGCAGCTGGGCATGCCAATTGATTCGCTGCTGCGTGCAAATCTCACCCCCCCGACGGCCCTGCCAATACCCGCCGTTGCGGATTCGATCGCGAGCCTGACGCTGTCTCGTTACCCTGAGCTGCGCGCAGCCGAGCTTGAGGCGAGTGCATCTGCATGGGATGCACGGCTCGCGCGTCGCGAGCGAATTCCCAACCCGCTTGCATCAGCCGGTTACAAGGAGGAGCGTTCAGGCGCGCGCTCTGAAAGCCTGCGCGGTTTCGTAGCGGGAATCTCGCTCGCGGTACCCCTTTGGGACCGACACGCAGGCGGGATGGCAGCGGCGGATGCAGACGCACGCGGCCGCGTGGCACAAGTGGCGGCAATGCGCATTCAGGCGGTCTCCGACGCTCTACAAACGCTCGAAGCGGTGCACACTTCGGACGAACAGCTGGAACTGTTGCGCACTCAGCTTGGTCGTGAGGGCGAGGCTGCATTGCGCGCCGCACAAAGCGCCTATGCCGAAGGCGAGATTACCCTGATCGAGTGGCTGGATGCAATGCGTGCATATCAGGAGGCAGAAACAAGTTTCGCGAACATTACTGCAGAATCCATCGCACAGCGTGCTACGCTGGAACGTGCGACGGGTCTGACTCTCGTCCGTTGAGGATATACATCATGACGTCACGTATTATACCCCACACTGTACTTGCCCTGATACTGGCGCTTGGTGCTTGCCGCAAGAGCCAAACCGCCGCGGCGGCTGGCACAGCTGCGAAGCCCGCCGGAGGCGCGATCACTCTTTGGACCGACTCGACCGAGCTGTTCATGGAACATCCGGCGCTGATCGTTGGCGAGGCCGAAAAGTTCGCGGTTCACCTCACCGATCTCAGCGACTTCGAACCCCTCCGTTCCGGACGTATCACGCTCACGTTTACGCCGCGGGCCGGAGGCCCGCCACTCGTCGTCGTGCAGGACACTCCACGTTCCCCGGGCATCTACGGACCGGCACCGAAATTCGAGCGGGCAGGCGTTTATGATCTGATGATCACGGTCGAAAGCCCGCAGGCGCGCGATCAACTTCGCGTGCCCGGCCTGATCGTTTTCGCAAGCGCGGATGCAGCGCCAAGGGAGAACAGTATGGCGCCCCCAGGAATCGCATTCCTAAAGGAACAACAGTGGAAGACGCCAGGTTTTCGGAGCGCATTCGGAACGCGCGGTGTGGTCTCCGAAGGACTGGCCGCGAATGGAGAGGTGCTGCCGGCAGCAGGCCGTTATGCGCAGGTCGCCGCGCCCATCAGCGGACTTGTCGAAGTCAGCGACAACGTCACAGCACCGGCGCCCGGACAGCGTGTCACGCGCGGGCAGATTCTCGCTGTCCTCACGCCCACCGTGAGCGAAGGAGGCAGCTCCTACGCACAAGCGCGCGGCGCGTACCGCGAGGCTGAAGATGAGTATGCGCGCGCAAAGCGCTTGTACGAAGTCGAGGCGGTGCCGCAGCGGCGGGTGCACGAGGCGGAGATCAGGCTTCAGACTGCGCGTGAAGCACTCGCCGGCCTGTCCAATGGGGGCGCCATGTCTGCGAATGGGAAACTTGTCGTGCGCGCTCCGATCTCGGGTGTGATCTCGGAGCGTTCGATGGTACCCGGCGGACGCGCGGAAGCGGGTGCGCCACTCTTCACGATCGTGGATCCGTCTCTGGTGTGGATTAAAGTCAATGTTCCCGCGGAGCGCGCCGGGCTTGTGAGCGGAACAACCGGCGCCGCATTCAGGATTCCCGGCGCGCAGCGAACGTACAGTACACGGCGTGTTGTCTCGATTGCCAGTGTCATCGATCCGGCAACACGAACGTTGCCGGTTATCTATGAAGTCTCCAATGACGGCACCATAAAAATTGGCTCCATGGTGAGCATCGATGTGAACACCGGACGGCGCGTCGAAGGCATCGTGATTCCGGAGTCGGCGGTGCTCGATGAAGACGGCCGGCCAATCGCTTACGTACAGGCGGAGGGCGAGCGCTTCGAAAAACGTGACCTGCAGCTTGGCGGCACAGAGAGTGGACGCGTCCTCGTATCCGGCGGCATCAAGGAAGGTGAGCGGGTTGTCACGGGCGCAGCGTATCAGGTCCGTCTCGCATCGCTGTCTACGGCAGTGCCGGCACATGGCCACGAACACTAGGAGATTCGATGCTTAACAAGCTCATAGCATGGGCGTTGCGCAACCGCGTGCTCGTGCTTGCACTCGCTGGCCTGATGCTGGTTACGGGCGCGTACACCGCGTACCGCATGCCCGTCGATGTTTTTCCGGATTTGACCGCCCCCACCGTCACCGTACTCACCGAAGCGCATGGTATGGCGCCTGAAGAGGTCGAAGCACTCGTGTCGTTTCCCATCGAAACAGCCGTGAACGGCGCCACCGGCGTTCGCCGCGTGCGCTCTTCGACTGCTCAGGGCATAAGCGTCGTCTGGGTAGAGTTCGACTGGGGAACCGACATTTTTCGCGCGCGCCAGATCGTTTCGGAAAAGCTGCAGACAGCGGCGAGCTCATTGCCGCCAGGCGTAGCCGCGCCGCTGCTCGCGCCCGTGTCTTCCGTGATGGGCGAAATCATGATGATCGGACTGACCGGTCCACAGTCGCCGCAGGAATTGCGGACGATTGCGGACTGGACAATCCGTCGGCGGCTCCTTGCCGTACAAGGCGTAGCGCAGGTGATCCCGATTGGCGGCGAGGTGAAACAGTATCAAGTGCTCGCCGATCCTGCGCGCATGATGGCAACCGGTGTAACCCTGACGGACATACTTCGAGCGGCTGAGGGATCGAACAAGAACGCATCCGGCGGTGTCTACATGGACCGCGGGCAGGAGTATGTCATTCGTGGCATTGGTCGCATCCAGAATGCCGGCGACATTTCGAACACCGTCGTCACTGTCAAGGGAGGCGTGCCTGTTCTGCTCGGGCAGGTTGCAGACGTAGTTGTGGGACCCGCACCAAAGTTTGGCGAGGGTTCGGTGAACGCTTCTCCAGGAGTCGTGCTCGCTGTGCAGAAACAGCCCGGCGCAAACACGCTCGAGTTGACCGAGCGCATTCAGTCGGAGCTGGCGACGATGCAGCGTACCCTGCCGTCGGGAATGAAGATCAACTCCGATCTCTTCCGACAGGCGGATTTCATCTCGATCGCCGTTCACAACGTCCTCAAGGCGCTCCGCGACGGCGCCATTCTCGTCGTCATCATCCTGTTTCTGTTCCTGTGGAATTTCCGCGCGACAGCAATATCGGTGGTGGCCATCCCGTTGTCTCTCGTTGTTGCGATCTTTGCAATGAAGCTCCTCGGCATAACGATCAACACGATGACGCTTGGCGGAATGGCGATTGCCATCGGCGCACTAGTCGATGATGCGATTATCGATGTCGAAAACGTGTTTCGGCGGTTGAAGGAGAATCACCACCTGCCGCCCGAGCGGCGTCTTCCGTCCATCCGCGTCGTGTACAACGCTTCGCGCGAAATTCGCGCATCGATCGTGAATGCGACACTCATCATTATAGTCGTGTTCCTTCCGCTCTTCTTTTTGAGCGGCGTAGAAGGCAGACTGCTGCGTCCGCTCGGCTTCGCCTACGTAGTGTCGATCCTCGCATCGCTGGTCGTTGCCGTTACAGTCACACCGGCACTGTGTGCGTACCTTCTACCGAACGCGAAAGCCGTACAGCACGAGGAAGAAAGCCGGCTGGTGGTTTGGCTCAAGCAACGATACGCCCGCACATTGAACATCGTGCTGCAGCGTCCGCGTTCCGTTCTTGTCGGAGCAGGTGCCGCGCTCGTACTCGCGGTCGCCGTCATCCCCTTTCTCGGAAGCGCATTCCTGCCGGAGTTCAACGAAGGCGCGTTGACCGTTTCAGCCGTCACTGTACCGGGCACATCGCTCGCGGAAGCCGATGCCATAGGACGTCGTGTCGAACAGATCCTCCTCGCCAATCCGGCCGTGAAGAATACGGATCGCCGGCAGGGTCGAGCCGAGCTCGACGAACACGCACAGGGCGTAAACGCCGCGGAGATTGATGTCACACTGAAGGACAACATAGACAAGACATCGACATTCGAAGAGCTGCGGCGAGAGTTCAGTGCCATACCTGGGTCGAACATCACGATCGGGCAGCCGATCGGACACCGGATCGATCACATGTTGTCCGGCACGCGCGCAAACATCGCAATCAAGATCTTTGGTCCGGATCTCTACCGGCTTCGCCAGGTTGGGGCGCAGGTGAGAGATGCGATCAAGGACGTGCCGGGCGTTGCCGATCTTCAGCTGGAGCAGCAGATCGATGTCCCACAGCTCCGGATTTTCCCGGATCGGAGTGCCATGGCACGGTATGGAATGACGGTCGGCCAGCTTGCCGAAGCCATCGACGTGGCCTTCAATGGCGAAACCGTGTCGCAGATACTCGAGGAAGGAAAGAGCTACGACCTCGTCGTACGGCTGCCTCCGCAGTATCGCGCGAATGCCGACGCTATCGCGGCCGTCATGTTCGACACACCGACCGGCGTCCGCGTTGTGCTTTCCCAGCTCGCGCGCGTTTCGGTAGAGCGCGGGCCGAATACAGTGTCGCGTGAAAACGTTCAGCGGAAAATTGTCGTTCAATCAAACGTCGCGGGTCGCGACCTTGGCAGCACGGTCGCCGACATCCGCAAGCGCGTAGATGAACGCGTAACACTACCGGCCGGATACCACGTCGAGTACGGTGGCCAGTTCGAAAGCCAGGAAGAAGCGACGCGCACTATGGGCCTGCTCTCCCTGCTCTCCATCGCAGCCATCTTCCTCATCCTTTATAACGAGTTCCGATCCGCGCGCATTGCAGCGCTTGTGATGGCGAATCTCCCACTCGCCTTGATCGGAGGGATCTTTGCCGTCGTACTCACAGGTGGCGTAGTGAGCATCGCATCGCTCGTTGGCTTCGTCACCCTCTTCGGTATCGCGACGCGCAACGGCATTCTGTTGATTGCGCATTATCGACACCTCTTGAGCGAAGGTACGCCACGCCGCGAAGCCATCGTACGCGGATCTCTCGAGCGACTTTCGCCAATCCTCATGACGGCGCTCACGGCGGGACTTGCGCTGATACCGTTGGCAGTGGGCGGCGGCGAGCCCGGCAACGAGCTCCAAACTCCAATGGCCATCGTCATCCTCGGCGGGCTGCTATCCGCCACAGCATTGAACATGATGGTCCTGCCGGTGCTCTACTCCATATGGGGAGACAAGGCCGCGCCGCCCGCGCGCGAAGAAATGAATTTCGCCGAAGACGAAACCGCCGTGATGGCGCACGCCGCCGCATAGATGCTACGAATAAACAAAGGTGTGCAATTCGCGCTTGTCGCCGCCTTGCTCTTCGGCGCAAGCGCACCGCTCGCCAAGCTGCTGTTGTCGGACGCGTCTCCGCAGCTGCTGGCGGGATTGCTTTACCTGGGATCCGGAACGGGGCTACTGCTGGTTTGGCTGGCGCGCCGTTCCGCGTCCTCATCAACTGAAGCCCAGCTGTCACGGCGTGATTGGCCATGGCTGGCGGGCGCCATCGCTGCGGGCGGTTGTCTGGCACCAATACTCCTCATGAGCGGTTTGCAGCGAACATCGGCCGCGAGTGGATCGCTGCTGCTGAACATGGAAGGCGTGTTCACCGCACTGCTCGCGTGGTTTGTATTTCGCGAGAATTTGGATCGGCGAATTGCGCTCGGTATGGCTGCCATTGTAGCCGGTGGCTTCGTGTTGTCCTGGCAAGGCACGTCAGCGAAGGAAGGTCTCTACGGGCCGTTGCTGATTCTGGCGGCGTGTTTAGGCTGGGCAATTGACAACAACCTCACGCAAAAAGTCTCATCCGGAGACCCCGTTCAAATCGCCATGCTGAAAGGCCTCATTGCGGGGGGCGTGAATACCGCTATGGCAGTTGGTCTTGGCGCAGTGTGGCCCGGCACCGCGCGAATTGGCGCTGCGCTGCTTCTTGGTTTTTTCAGCTACGGCGTAAGTCTCACATTGTTCGTGCTTGCACTACGGCATCTGGGAACGGCGCGCACCGGCGCATACTTTTCGACTGCCCCGTTCATTGGCGCACTCGCTTCGCTCATCATTTTCCGCGAGCACCCAACAAGCGCTCTCCTCGCTGCCGGCGCGCTAATGGCGGTTGGTTTATGGCTGCATGTCACCGAACAACACGAACACATGCACGTACACGACCCGCTCGAACACGAGCACCTGCACGTGCACGATGCCCACCATCAGCACCCGCACGCGCCGGACGATCCGCCCGAGGAACCTCATACCCACGTGCATCAGCATGAACGCCTGATGCACGCGCACCCGCACTATCCGGACATCCACCACC
>JBBQYT010000034.1:0-9556 GCA_038208385.1 Longimicrobiales bacterium
AACACCTGGTCCTCACTCGCATTTGCGCTCATCGGTTTTCTCGTGCTCGCGCAATCCGCCGAAGACAGGCGCACACCGCGCAACACACCGCAAAATCCACTCGTCTCGAGACGATCCTTCCAGCTGATCTACGTGAGCGCCCTCATGCTCGTCGGTTTCGGGAGCGCCTTTTACCACGCATCGCTGACCTTCGTCGGACAGTTTTTCGACGTGTTCGGGATGTACCTCCTCGGCACCTTCATTCTCGCGTACAACATCAATCGCCTCCGGCGACTTTCGGACCTCGAGGCCATCCTGTTCTACGCTGCCAGCAACGTCCTGCTTGCCACTCTGCTGCTGACTGTCCCGGCCCTTCGGAGGTACCTCTTCGCGGCCCTGCTGCTCGTCGCACTGACGCTCGAGTACGTGATCCGGAGCCGCGCCGCAGTCCGCCTCGACCGCCGGCTGATCCTGGGCGCCGTCGCCGCCCTTGTCATCGCTTTTGGCATCTGGGTGCTCGATATTACGCGGGTCGCCTGCTGGCCCCGGAGCCTGCTGCAGGGCCACGCGCTCTGGCATCTCGGCGGCGCTCTCTCGGCCTGGCTCATCTACCTGTACTACCGGTCGGAGCTCATTGAAACTGTGGATTGATGCGGACGCGTCACCTCGCGACGTAAAGGACATCGTAACGCGCGCTGCAGTACGCCTCGGGCTGCAGACCGTGCTCGTCGCGAACCGCCGCCTGGCGACGCCGCAAAACCACGACTTCGTCGAGTCCGTCTGTGTCGAGGGCGGTCCCGACGTCGCTGACAAATACATTGCCGACAATGCACTTCCGGGCGATGTGGCAGTCACCGCAGATATCCCGCTCGCGGCAATCCTCGTCGAGAAAAAGCTCATCGTCATCGATCCGCGCGGTGAGGAATACACGGAAGAGAATGTTCGCGAGCGTCTGGCCGTCCGCGACTTCATGGACACGCTGCGCGGCGCGGGTGTCGAGACGTACGGCTCACGGCCATATCGCTCGAAGGACAAGCAGGCGTTCGCGGCAGCGCTCGACCGAGTGCTTTCGCGCGCGTTGCGCACACGACCAGATCCAGGACCGGAATGACGGATACGCTGAAGAGCAAGACTGCAGAGCTGGGTGAGCACCAGCGCAATTACGAGTTTGTGCTGGCCCGCTTCGAGCGCTACGTGCTTCCGCGTTTGGCTGCTGCAATGCCGAAATGGGTGAAGCCCGACCACATGACTGTGCTCGGACTCATTGCATCGACGGGCATTGCAATCGCGTACGTTCTGACGAACCGCCAGGAGAACTGGCTGTGGGCAGTCAATGCGCTGCTCGTCGTGCAGTGGTTTGGCGATAGCCTCGATGGCAATCTCGCGCGCTATCGCAAGGCAGAGCGACCGCGCTACGGCTACTACCTCGACCATCTCACCGATGCGTATTCTACACTCATGATCGGTCTGGGGCTGGGCCTCTCGCCGTACATGCTGCTGTCCGTCGGACTCGCCATTGTCATCGCCTATCTGATTCTGTCGATCAACGTCTATCTCGAGACCCACGTTTTCGGCGAATTCACATTCAGCTACGGCAAGCTCGGACCGACAGAAGTACGCGTACTGCTGATCATCCTGAACACCGCTGCATTTTTTGGCGATGAATTCAGGTTCCAGCTTCTCGGTATTGGCATGACCGTATTCGACATCATTGGCGCTGCTGCCGCGCTTGCGATGCTGGTTCTGCTGCTCGCGCGGGCGGGCGGCAACCTGCGCAGGCTCGCGCGCCTCGAGCCACCCCGCGCATGACCCGCGCGGCTACTATCTCGCTGGCAACGTTTAGGAGAACGCGATGGATATGATCGGCTGGATTGGCGTCTCTGCCCTTGCCTGCGTCGTGCTCGCGTGGTTTGCCTTCGCGCTGGTTTTCATCACCCGCACGAAGGTGGCGAAGTCGACCGAGGCGCGGCGCGAGTCCGCGGCGTTTTTCGGCATTGCGGTGCAGTCTGTCGGCTTCGCGCTCGTATGGAATGTGCGCCGCAATCCATCACAGCCGCTCTTCCCTTCAGGCCCGCTCGCATTGCACATCGCATTGAGCGTGTGCGCAATACTGCTCGCGTCACTCTCCATCGCCGGCGTCATGTCTGCAGTGCGAACGCTCGGCAAGCAGTGGAGCTTCGCTGCGCGCGTCGTGACCGACCACGAGCTCATCACCGAAGGCGTCTACCGGCGCGTTCGGCATCCGATCTACGCCGGCATGATGGGAATGATGATCGCGACGGGCCTGGTGCTGAGCCGGCCGTGGGCGCTCGTAGTCGCTGCAGTATTCGGGTTTGCCGGCACGCTGATTCGCGTCCGTCTCGAGGAACGCCTGTTGACTGCAACGTTCGGTGACGCTTACCGCAAATACGCGCAGCGCGTGCCAGCCCTGATCCCATCACTCGGAACCGCCCATCCTGAATAAACGGAGGCAACACAATGCCGGCGTACGTGCTCGTGCAGGTGGACGTGAAGGATCCCGTTGTTCATGAGGGATACAAGAAGCTGACGCCGCCTTCGATCGCGTGGTGGAACCGGCCCGAGTACGCGCCTGCGAAAGCAATTCGTCAGTCTGCAGCGAATACCGAAATGATTGTCATTCCGGGCATCTGATGCTGCGCAATATCTCGGACACTGCACTCTGGACCGCACTGTATCGCGCTCGTGAGTCCGAGCGGCCCGACGCGCTGTTCAACGATCCGTTCGCGCGTCGCCTGGCAGGTCAGAGAGGTGAGGAGTTTGCGGCATCACTCAAGCAGGACCGGTCGTGGGCTTTTGTTGTTCGCACATATCTGTTCGACAAATTCATCCGCGATGCGATCGCCCGGGGCACGGATACAATTCTAAACCTCGCCGCAGGACTCGATGCGAGACCGTACCGCATGGATTTGCCGTCTTCGCTGCGCTGGTTCGAAGCGGACCTGCCCGAGCTGCTGGACTACAAGGAAGAAATTCTGCAAGACGATAAACCGCGCTGCACCCTCGAGCGTGTGAACATCGACCTGCGCGATGGCGCTCAACGCCGGGCACTGTTCCAGCGCGTTGGTCAAAATGCAAAGAACGTGTTGGTCATCACGGAGGGCCTCATCATCTATCTCGCCCGGGAAGATGTCACCGCGCTGGCACAGGATCTCGCTGTACAGCCGGCATTCAAGCGCTGGGTCACAGACCTCGCCTCGCCGGGCCTGGTGCGGATGATGCAAAAAGAGCTCGGCCCGCATCTGGATCCCATCGCCTCGCAATTGCAGTTCGGTCCGCCGGAGGGTCCCGAGTTCTTTGCGAAGCTGGGTTGGAAGCCGCTTGCAGTCGAGTCGCACATTAAAGTGGCGGCGCGCGTTAAGCGCGGGCCGCTCCTGTTACGTCTCCTGGGAATGCTGCCGGAATCGAAGAAGCCCCCCGGTGATCGCCCCTGGGGCGGAGTCCTCAGTCTCGGTCGTTGAATGCATTAAAGGCACAGTTCTCGAACGGAGCCGTCCATGAACCCGCTCATCGCTCGTTCCATCACCGCTGCATTCGCACTGTTCAGCATTCCGTTCGCACTCGCGGCACAAACCGTATATCAACAGCCACCCGCACCGATTGCGCAGATTCTCGATGCTCCCGGCTTGCCCGGCGTTCTCCCGAGTCCGGGCCGCGACTGGTTGCTGCTCGCGCAAAGCGCGGCCCTCCCGACAATCGCCGAAGTCGGTGCGCCATTCCTGCGGCTCGCCGGCGAGCGTGTGAATCCGCGCTCGAACGCGCCATGGCGCGAGAGTGTGCTCATGGGATTGACCGTGAAGGATGTTGCGACCGGCGCCGGGCGCGCGATGCAAACACCTGCTGGTGCCCGCCTCACGAACACAATGTGGTCGCCGGACGGTGCGCACATCGCATTCGTTTTGAGTGCTGACACGTCACTGACATTGTGGGTAGCCAGCGTCGCAACCGGCGCATCACGGCAGTTGAGTAATTTGCGCCTGAACGGCGCGACGGGCGCACCGTGCTCGTGGACCACCAGTGCAGCACTGGTCTGCAAGACAATTGTGCGCGCACGCGGCGCGGCTCCCGCAGAAGCGATGATTCCAACGGGTCCGGTCATCGAAGAGACGGCAGGCGCAGCCGCGGGCAATCCGACGTTCGAGGACTTGCTGAAGAATGCGCGCGACGAGACGTTGTTCGATTACTACTTCACGAGCCAGGTCGTTGTCATTTCGCTCGACGGCACTGTCCGCACGCTGGGCGCATCGGCAGTCTACACGCTCGTGCGCAGCTCTCCCGATGCGCGCTACCTGCTCACGCAGTCCGTCCATCGCCCTTACTCGTACCATGTACCGCTCAATCGCTTTCCAAAACGCACCGCAATCTGGACGATTGATGGCGCGGACGTGCGCGAGCTTGCGAATGTCGAGCTGCAGGAGCGCATCGGTCTCGGCAGCGATGCCGTCGAGGCAGGATTCCGCGACCCGCAGTGGCGTGCGGATGCGCCGGCCACGCTCGTCTGGGCAGAAGCGCTCGACAACGGCGATCCGAATGCAAAGGCCGCAAAGCGCGATCGTTTGCTGACGCTGAGCGCACCGTTCACTGCAGCGCCAAAGACGCTCGTGGACCTCGAGTACCGCTGGGCCGACGCCACGTGGGCCACCGACAATCTCGCGCTCATCGGCGAGCGGTGGCGCAAGACGCGGCGCGTACGGACCTGGCAGATCAATCCATCGAATCCCGCGGATGCGCACGTCGTCTTCGACCGGTCGTCGGAAGATCGCTACGCCAATCCCGGCGATTTTCTGACGGCAGCGGGCACGCTCGGGCGGCAGGTCCTGCTCACCAATCGTGCGGGCACGAGTGCGTACCTCGCGGGCGCGGGGGCTTCGGCCGAAGGCGACCGGCCTTTCCTGGATCGTTTCGACATCGCGACAGGTAAGATCACGAGGCTTTGGCGCTCCGAGGCGCCGTTCTACGAGCAGGTCATCGCAATTATCGACAGGGATGCCGCGCGCGCTGTCACGCGCCGCGAATCTGTCAAGGATGTACCGAACTATTTCGTGCGCGATGTCGTAAGCGGAAAATCAACGGCGCTGACGAACTTCACCGATCCCGCGCCGCAGTTTGCAGGTGTCACGTCACAACTGATCACGTATAAGCGCTCCGATGGTGTGCAACTCTCGGCAACGCTGTACCTGCCGGCCGGTTACGACAAATCGCAGGGCACGCTGCCGTTCTTTTTCTGGGCATACCCGCAGGAGTTCAAGAGCGCGGCGGCAGCTTCGCAGGTGATCGGCTCGCCCTACCGCTTCACGCGGCCCAGCGGACCCTCGCACCTGTTCTTGTTGACGCAGGGCTATGGCGTGCTCGATGGTCCGACAATGCCGATCGTCGGTGAGGGTGACAAGGAGCCGAACGACACGTACGTCCAGCAACTCGTCGCGAGTGCAAAAGCAGCGGTCGACAAGGTCGTCGAAATGGGCGTCGCAGATCGCGATCGCATTGGCGTCGGCGGTCACTCGTACGGCGCGTTCATGACGGCGAATCTGCTCGCACACTCGAAGCTGTTCCGCGCAGGCATTGCACGAAGCGGCGCATACAATCGCACGCTGACGCCCTTCGGATTCCAGAACGAAGAGCGTACGTACTGGCAGGGCCGCGATGTCTATCAGACGATGTCGCCATTCACGTTTGCGGACAGCATCTCCGCACCGATCCTGCTCATTCACGGCGCTGCCGATGACAACACCGGCACGTACCCCGAACAGAGCGAACGCTTTTTTGCTGCGCTGAAGGGCAACGGCAAGAAGGCGCGGCTCGTGATGCTGCCCGCTGAGCCGCACGGCTATCGCGCGCGCGAGTCCATCGGCCACACATTGTTCGAGATGGTGAAATGGATGGACACGTACGTGAAGCCGCGGTCCGGAGTGCCCGCGACTGAATAGCAATTACCGAGGAGCGCACACATGAGCCGACGCGGGCGCATTCTGCTCAGGACCGGCATCGTTCTGTTCGTGGTGGGCGCGGGCCCGCTGCTGGCGATCATCATTGCGGCGAGCCTGGGACTCACGCACGATCCTAATCCTAATCCAGTGGGCCTTGGAATGCTCGCGGGCATAACCTTCTGGCCGGCCGTCATCATGATCGTTTGGGGCGTCGTCTCGATCCGGCACGAACGGAATGAACCGCTTGCGGCACCGGGCCCCCATCGTACAACTTTATTGACACGCGAAACGCCGGACCTTTTGTCCACTCGAGAGGATACGCATGACGATCAATAAATCGTGCCTGTTTTTGGCTTTGTCTGCGCTTTGCGTCGCCGGCGCGCCCTCTGCGCAGGCGCAGGCGCCGAAGTTGTGGGGCGAGGTGAGTCCAGGGGGTAAGCGGGTGGGGTTCAAGACGTTCGAGGTCAGCAATGGCGGACGCCAGGTCCAGGTTGCCGAGTGGTACCCTGCAAAAAAGGATAACGCGACGCGCATGACGTTCGGCGAATACGTTCGCCTGACTGGTCCGGGCGGACCGGATGCGGCGGTTGCTGCGTTCAAAAAGGACCTGACGGCACAGGGCAATTCCGATGCGACGATCGACCTGCTCATGAACTCGCCGGTGTATGCGGTTCACGATGCAACGCCTGATCAGCGCAAGTCGAATGTGATCTTCGTTGCGCTGGGCCGGAACGAGTCTCCGTACAATCAGGCGATGCTCGCCGAATTCTACACGAGCCAGGGCTTCGTCGTCGTGAGCGCCGCCGCACCCACCGATGTAGCGCCCGGCGACTCGCTCTTGCTCGGACTCGCACAGGCGCAGGCGTCCGACATGAAAGCCATTATCGATGCGCTGCAAAGCGACAAGAACACGGCCGGCAGTCACGTGGGCATCATCGGCCATACGTTCGGTGCGCGCGCGGGAATGCTGATGTTGAACGACGCGCGCGTAACCGCGCTCCTGAGCCTGAACGGCGACATCGGCAACGCGAAGGCCGGCGATTGGCTGCCGATCACCGAGCTGAAGTTCAATGCAGTGAAGACTCCTGTCATGCACCTGTACGAGACCGGCGACAAGGAAGTGCAGCCCGAGTTCCGGCTGATCCAGAAGCTCGCGCAGAGCGACCGCGTGTTCGTTCACATGGGCGATGGTTTCACTTCCAACGACTTCAGCTCGATGGGGAACGCGAAGGGCGCGATCCCCGGCTTTCAGTACGGCCCTCCAACGAACGATGTGCTCGGTAAAATCGATTTCATGAATCGCCTGATGTACGGCTGGCTGCTGACCTACATCAGCGGCGATGCCTCGCGCTTCCCGTCCGGCCTGCCGAAGTACATCCGGATCCAGCGCATGACGGCAGGCAACGCAGGCAGTCCGAGCTGATCTGGCTCGTGGCGGTGCGCGAACATTCCCTGGACCTATAGCGCGACGTTTGCGTTTCCTTCCCATCCCACAGAACCGATGCACTAACTCATTCTCCAGTTCATTTTTTGCTTTAACAACAGCGAACGGAACAGAAGCAAAAAACGAAAACGAAACGAGAAAGAGAAAAGAGAGACTCGAAGATCCCTTGCGCCCTGCAAACTCTGCAGCTCTCTGTGGGAGAGGCTTTTTAAGCCTGTCGAGGTCACCCCGCCAGTCGCACCACCCCCATGGTTGCAATTGCCCGCAATTCGTCTATCGTGGACGCAGGCGGCCCGGCCTGGCTATGAGAAACTTCTCATCGGAGGACTATGCTGAAGGAGTTTCGGACGTTCATTGCGCGCGGCAACGTGATCGACCTGGCGGTGGGTGTAGTGATCGGTGCGGCGTTCGGTAAGGTTGTCGATTCGCTCGTAAAGGACATGGTCATGCCGCTGATCGGGCTCGTCTTGAAGCGTGTCGACTTCACGACTTTGTTCATCGACCTGTCGGGCAATCATTATGCGACGCTCGCAGAAGCGCAAAAGGCTTCTGCTCCGACAATCAATTACGGCCAGTTCATCAACACGCTCCTGCAATTCGTGATCGTTGCATTTGCAGTGTTCCTGCTGATCCGCCAGTACAACCGGATGCGTGAGACCAATGCGCTGAAACCCGCGAACGAGAAAGTCTGTCCATTTTGCAGAATGAACATCCCGCTGGAAGCGACGCGCTGCGCGCACTGCACATCAGTGTTGCCGGAGGGCGCAGCGGCGCCATGAATCGCGGACGCGTATTCGTCGCTGCCACGCTGCTTCTCTTTGGTCTTGGCATCGCTACCGCCATAGGCAGGGCGTATCTCACACAGCGACGCGCTGCAACCACATTCGTTCCCACGCGCGCTATTATCCTTTCCAGCGCATTGAGTGGACCGCGCACCCCGCAAAAGGACACGACGTACACGCTGAAAATCCGCTACTGGTACAATGCCGGCGCTTCGGTCGACACGAGTACGAGCTTCAGTTATGAGGGCGTGAGCTACGCGACGCTCGGCGAGGCGAACGCAGCATTGGGACGGTATCCCGAGGGAGGACAGGTCACCGCCTACTACGATCCGAAGAGGCCGACGCGGGCGGTGCTGGATCGAACGCCACCCACGCTGGGCTGGGGCGTGCTGTTCCTCGGCGTTTACCTGGCCATCAGTATTTACATGCTCCAATCCGGCATCCGCGGGCAAACGGGGGTGTTTGCGCGGAACGAGTGACGGAGTTTGTCGGTATCTCCACTACCTCGCCCGCAAGCCTGTACGCCGCCAGTCGCATGCTTAAATCTCCCGTGTTTCGCGGCTCCGCCACTCAGACCGCAGTCTCCGCCAGCATTTGCCCTTCCACCCACTCAGGCGTCGCGACAAAAGCGCCCGATCGTCCCCGCACCTCCAGCAGATTCTCGCCGGCGACGACGTCATAGGCCCTGGCAACAGCCCGGTGATCTCGTCCCGTCTCGCGCCTAACTTCACGAATGCTCGGCAATCGGTCCCCCGGCTTCAACTGCCCGAGAGGAAGGCCACCCACAATTCTGTTTCGGAGATCATCGATCAGCTCATTCAACGAATTCACTGCATCCCTCCTCAGGCTCCAGCCGCCGAATAACTGCCTACATCGCAGTTTGCAGGGTGATCTGCGGAAATTCCGCAAAAAGCGGTAGTGATGCTGAAACAGGCAATCATCATGCGTCGCATGCCCATGGCGATTAGTGTTCTCGTGGAACAGTTAACGTTTCAATTCAGAACGCGGATCGCTGATTGCCTTAGTAGCTCGCAACGAAACGATATGTGTTTGCAGTTCCATAGTCCCATAGACGGAGGTTTCACATGCGTGGTTTGCGCAAAGGTTTCACCCTGATCGAGCTCTTGATCGTTGTCGTGATCATCGGCATTCTCGCAGCGATCGCGATCCCGAAGTTCGGCAAGACACGCGAGAAGGCATACTTCTCAGCGATGAAGTCGGACCTCAAGAACCTGATGACAGCACAAGAGCAGTACTACGCCGCGAACAACTATGCATATGGCGGAGCAGCGGGTACGGCAGCAAACGCAGTCACAGGTCTCGATTTCGCACCTTCGCAGGGTGTAGGCGTTACGATCCGCGCTGCGACGGCAACGGGTTGGTCGGCTGATGCAACGCACGCCGCG
>JBBQYT010000035.1:0-9533 GCA_038208385.1 Longimicrobiales bacterium
ACATGTTGCCGATCAGGTGCATCCAGCTTCCGTGCAGGAACATGCTGGTGAGGATTGTCTGCCACGTCAGGCCGCCGAACGCGCACCCCGGACCATCCGGACCCAGCAGGACGCCCCCTTGTCCGCCCGTCATCCCCGTGATCTTCGCCGGAATCATCCCGTAACGGCACACCACGTCATTCAGCAGGTCCGGATTGAACCCCGCACCCTCGACGTACAGCCAGACGACAACGTTGAGCGCGATGATCGCGACGGTGACGTACGGCGTCAGCAGCGTCGGATTCTCGTCGCGAAGCGGAAACAAGGTTCGTTCCTGTTTGGGGTCGGCTGGCGCGCCAGAATAGCCCTGCCTTTGCGCCGTCGTCAATCACAACCGGACCGCTTACGCTGTCAGGCTGGCAGGGACCGGCGTTTTTATCGCCATTTCGGCGGGATTTCCTACCCCGGGCGCGGCACATCCGTTGCACCGCCAACCTTGAACGAAGCAGGCGCAACGAATCTCGGATTTCATTTACCGTGGAGAAAAAATGGCAAAGGTGATCGGCATCGACCTGGGCACGACGAATTCGTGCGTGGCCGTTATGGAAGGCGGCGATCCGGTCGTGATCCCGAACGCGGAAGGTGGCCGCACCACGCCGTCGGTCGTGGCATTCACGAAGGATGGCGAGCGCCTTGTTGGACAGGTCGCGCGTCGTCAGGCGATCACAAACCCGAAGAACACAGTTTTCTCGATCAAGCGATTCATGGGACGCCGGTGCTCGGAGGTCGAAGACGAGCGCAAGAAGGTGCCCTATGAGGTCAAGTGCGACCCGCAGGATCGGGTGCTCGTACATATACCGGGCGTAGACAAGACGTTCACGCCTCCGGAAATCTCTACGATGATTCTGCAGAAGATGAAGCAGACGGCAGAGGATTATCTCGGTACGGAAGTCACGCAGGCCGTCGTCACGGTGCCGGCGTATTTCAATGACGCGCAACGTCAGGCGACAAAGGATGCCGGCAAAATCGCTGGCCTCGAAGTGTTGCGCATCGTGAATGAGCCGACCGCAGCAGCACTCGCGTACGGCCTCGACAAGAAGAAGGAGGAGAAGATCGCGGTCTATGACCTCGGCGGCGGCACGTACGACATCTCGGTTCTCGAGCTGGGCGACGGCGTTTTCGAGGTAAAGGCCACAAACGGCGATACACACCTTGGCGGCGATGACTTCGACCAGCGCATCATCGATTGGCTCGTCCAGGAGTTTAAAAAGGACCAGGGCGTCGACCTCTCGAAGGATGCGATGGCGCTGCAGCGCCTCAAGGAAGCTGCGGAAAAGGCGAAGATGGAGCTGTCGACGACAATTTCGACTGACATCAACCTGCCGTTCATCACGGCGACGCAGGAAGGTCCGAAGCACCTGAACCTGAACCTGTCCCGTGCGAAGTTCGAGCAGTTGGTGGACGACCTCATCCAGCGCACGATCCCGCCGATGCAGCAGGCCTTGAAGGATGCGGGCATCGACCCGAAGTCAATCGATGAAGTCATTCTCGTCGGCGGCTCGACACGCATTCCGAAAGTCCAGCAGATCGTAAAGGACTTCTTCGGCAAAGAGCCCCACAAGGGCGTGAACCCCGATGAAGTGGTCGCCGTTGGCGCCGCCATTCAGGGCGGAATCCTCGCCGGTGATGTAAAGGACGTGCTGCTGCTCGACGTCATTCCGCTCTCACTCGGCATCGAGACGCTCGGCGGCGTGATGACGGTGCTCATCGCACGCAACACGACGATCCCGACCAAGAAGTCAGAGGTGTTCTCCACTGCGGAGGACAACCAGACGACCGTCGAGATCCACGTGCTGCAGGGCGAGCGTCCGCTCGCAATGCAGAACAAGACGATCGGCCGGTTCCAGCTGACGGGTATTCCGCCAGCGCCACGCGGCACCGCGCAGGTTGAAGTGACATTCGACATCGATGCAAACGGCATCCTGCACGTGACTGCAAAGGACCGCGCGACCGGCAAGGAGCAGAAGATCCGCATCGAAGCGACGCACGGCCTGTCGGAGCAGGAAATCGACTCGATGGTGAAGGACGCCGAGGCGCACGCCGAGGAGGATCGCAAGAACAAGGAGAAGATCGAGGCCCGCAACCAGCTCGACACCCTGGTCTACCAGGTCGAGAAGGATGTAAAGGAGTGGGGTGAGAAGGTGACGCCCGACACCAAGGCCAAGATCGACAGCGCGCTCGAGCGGTCACGCAAAGCGCTCAAGCAGGATGAGCCCGGCGAGATCAACTCGGCTCGTGAAGAGCTGATGCAGGCGTTCAGCGCTGCCGGCCAGCAGATGTACCAGGCCCAGGCCGCCCAGCAGCCGGGACCTGAAGGCACCGGCGACTTCTCGCAGGGCGCTGATGGCAGCCAGGCGGGCGGCACAGGGACGGGTTCAGCGAACGAGGACGTCGTCGACGCCGATTACGAGATCGTCGAAGAAGACAAAAAGTAGCTGAGGCTCTTCGTCGCTCAACAAGACGGGATCGGACTTGACTCCGGTCCCGTTTTGCGCAGGCCCAAAGAGCCCCCTACCGCATGGGGCCCTTTATCTTAGATTACGGGTAGTGCTTACGTGGGACGCTTTCCTTTTGTCTCCTTCCAATCCTCCATGGTCCGCATGACACCGCAGGGCGTGAAGAAACTCGGGGTGGTTTCCGCGGTTTTCCTGGCGGGAGCAGTCATGACGGCGGGCTACCAAAGAGCCCATGCGCCGGCAGTCTCTCTGGCCGCTGCGCAGGCGATGCCGCGCCCTCTTACGGTCCGGCAGGCCAGCCAGACCAGTGACGCATTTGTTTCGATTTCAGAGAACGTTACGCCGGCCGTGGTCCGCATCCAGGCGGAGCAGACAGTCCAGGACCGCGCGAAGCGATTCCCGTCCAATAGCGAATATTCGGCACCCGATGACGACAACCACCAGTTCCCGCAGATCGCAGGCGGGTCGGGGTTTGTCGTATCGCCTGATGGGTACATCCTGACGAACAACCACGTGATCGAGGGTGCGGACAAGATCACGGTGATGATGGTAGACAAGCGCAGCTTCAATGCGAGCGTCGTCGGACGCGATCTGACGACGGACGTGGCGCTGCTCAAGATCGAGGGCACGAACCTTAAGTACATGAAGCTGGGCGATTCGGATGAGGCCAAGGTCGGCGAGTGGGTTCTGGCTATCGGAAACCCCGGCTTCGGCGATGCGAATACGCTCGACTTCACGGTTACGGGTGGAATCATCAGTGCGAAGGGACGTCCGTTGCGGATCATCGCGCGCGAGCTGCGCGATGCGCGGAATCCTGCAGAGCAGTTTGCAATCGAAGACTTCATCCAGACGGACGCGGTCATCAACCCGGGCAACTCGGGCGGTCCGCTCGTGAACCTGCATGGCGAAGTGATCGGCATCAACACGGCGATCGCAAGTACGACCGGCTACAGCGAGGGATACGGCTTCGCGATTCCGGCAAACCTCGCCCGCCGCGTAATGAAGGACCTTGTCGAGCATGGACACGTACGCCGTCCGCTGCTTGGAATCAGCATCGTCGATGTGACCAAGGAAGACGCGGACCTGTACAAGCTGCCGCGCATCGCGGGCGTACTCGTCGAGGATTTTGCAGCCGACTCGCCGGCACGCCGGGCGGGCCTCGATCGCAATGACGTGATCATCTCGATCGGCGGTACACGCGTCGAGAGCGTTGGCCAGCTTCAGCGCATGGTCGCTCAGCGCGATCCGGGCGAGGTGGTCGATGTCGATGTGATCCGCTTCGGCGTCCAGCATCGCTTCCAGATTCGCCTGACACAGGCCTCCATTCCGGACAGCGCCCCGCAGCCCGTTGCGCGCCCTTCCGGCGAGCACGGCCTCGGCATCGAAGTGGCCGACCTCACTGCGCAGCTCGCCAGCAAGTATCGCTTTGACAGGGCCGGCGGTGCCGTCGTCACAAAGGTTTTGCCTTTCAGCGCTGCCGATGACAAGCGTGTAGCCCCCGGCTTCAAGATTTTGTCGATCAATCGCAAGCCGATTACAGGCTCTGCGGACGCGCGCGGGATCCTGAATGCCGCGCATTCCGGCGAGATTATTTCCCTCCTGCTGTCCGACGCGACTGGGCGTACACTGATTTCGAACATTCGCGTTCCCTGAGGCGGACGGGCCGCACGTTGAAAGCCCTTGGGGCACCTGTTAGCTTTAAGGGCTGACCTGCGAAAGTGGCGGAATTGGTAGACGTGCGAGACTTAGGATCTCGTGGGCGTGCCCGTGGGGGTTCGAGTCCCCCCTTTCGCATGGATAACTACTTACAATCGCCGCGTTTGCGGCAATCACAGCCGAACAGATGACCACTGACACTGCAGAAGCGAATCCCAGCACATTGAACGTCGAAGTCGAGAACACGCAGGCGTGGGCTCGGCGATTGACGATCACGGTTCCGGCCGCGCGGGTTGCGACCCAGCGCAAGGAAGTCACGAAGCGGATCGCCCAGCAGGTGCGCCTGCCCGGCTTCCGTAAGGGCAAGGTGCCCAACGACGTGCTGGAGAAGAAGTATGCGCAGGCCATCGACCAGGAGACGCTGGAGAAGGTGGTCGGCGACGCGTATAAGGAGGCCCTTCAGAAGTCCGGCTTCCAGCCGATCTCACAGGCGTCCGTCGACAAGGTGGACTATTCACCGGGATCGGACCTGACGTTCAACGTCGAGTTCGAGATCCAGCCGGAGATCGAGCTGGGCACTCTGGGCGGGTTCACTGTCGAGCGGCCGTCTACCGATGTGACGGAGGCGCAGATAGACCAGGTGCTGCAGCGGCTCCGTCAGGAGCACGCCGTGTGGCAGCCGGTGGTCGATCGTTTCCCGGTCAATGGAGACCTGGCCACCGTCGAGATCGAATCGATCGGCGACACGCATGGCGCGCCGCAGGGCCCGAAGAAGTACCAGATCGTTCTGGGCGAGGGTCAGACGGTGTCGGGAGTGGAGGAGGCGGTCCGCTCTCTCAAGCCAGGTGAGGAAGGCGATTTCACGCTGGAAGTGCACAGCGACTCGGAGACCGGTGTAGAACACGATCACAAGGCGCACATCAAGCTGGTCGAGGCACGTTCGCCCGACCTGCCTGCGCTGGATGACGAGTTCGCGGCATCGCTCGGCGAGTTCGAGAGTATTTCGGTTTTGCGCGACCGCGTCGCAGTCGACCTCGCCCAGGAAGCAGAGGCGGAAGCCGAGCGCGCTGTTCGTAGCCGTTTGATCGACAACATTCTCGAGTCGAACCCGTTCGAGGTACCGGATGCGATGGTGAATTCGTATCTCGAGCGTGTGATTCGTCCGCGCAAGGGTATACCAGAGGATCGTCTCGCGGAAACGCGCGAGGCAGCGCGTCCGGCAGCAGGGCAGGCGCTGCGCCGAATGCTGGTACTGGACAAGGTTGCGACCATTGAGGGGCTGCACGCCGCGCCCGGGGAAGTGGATGCGCGCCTCGAGGAGATGTCTGCGCGTTACGGGCGTTCGACTGCGGACATCCGCGCACAATTGCAGAAGAGCGGGCAGCTAACATCGCTTGCCGAAGAGATCACCGAGGATAAGGTGTTCGGCTATCTGAAGTCACTGTCCACGATCGAGTAAGGAATGGGAATGGAGCCCAGCAACGGACCGATGGCCATATATCCGCCGTACGTAATCGAGCGTACAAGCCGCGGCGAACGGAGCTACGATATTTTCAGCCGTTTGCTGATGGATCGCATTATCTTTCTTGGAACCGGTGTAGATGACACGGTTGCGAACATCATCATCGCGCAGCTGTTGTTTCTGCAGGCGGAGGATCCCGAGAAGGACATCTACATGTACATCAACTCGCCGGGCGGATCGGTTTACGCGGGCCTCGCGATTTATGATACGATTCAGTATTTGACCGCGCCGGTGAACACGATGTGCATGGGCATGGCTGCGTCGATGGGCGCGGTTTTGCTCGCGGCGGGTGCAAAGGGCAAGCGCAGTGCGCTGCCGAACTCGCGGATCATGATTCATCAGCCGTCGGGTGGCAGTCAGGGTACCGCGGCGGATATCGAGATCCAGGCGAAGGAAATCCTGTACGCGCGCGAGCGGTTGAATCAGATTCTGGCAAAGCACACAGGCCAATCGGTGGACAAGATCGCGGAAGATGTAGACCGTGATCGTTTCCTGAGCCCGCTCGAGGCAAAGGATTACGGAATACTGGACCATGTCGTCGCGAATCGTGGTGAAGTTGTCGAGATGGAAGTGCTGAAGGACCACAAACCATCGGAGCGGTAGGCGGGGGCCTTTGGGCGCTGGTGCTCGAAGGTCTTAAGTTACTTCCCCGTTCGTCAGGCGTCGTGCCATGCCAAGTGAAAAGCATCTGCGTTGTTCCTTCTGCGGTAAATCGAAGGATTCCGTCAAGAAGTTCATTTCGGGACCGTCGGTTTACATCTGCAACGAGTGTGTCTCGCTCTGCAACGAGATCCTCGCGGAGGAAGAAGAGCGCGAAGCTGCGGAAGCAGTACCTCGCGTACCTACTCCACGTGAGATCAAGGACATCCTGGACGAGTACGTCATCGGTCAGGAAGATGCGAAGCGCTCTCTCGCAGTCGCGGTCTACAACCACTACAAGCGCGTAAACCACCACGGCGTGCTGGACGATGTCGAGATCGACAAGTCCAACATTCTGCTGGTCGGCCCGACGGGCGTCGGCAAGACGCTGCTCGCGCAAACGCTTGCGCGCGTGCTGCAGGTGCCGTTCACAATCGCCGATGCAACGACACTCACCGAAGCGGGCTATGTCGGTGAAGATGTCGAGAACATCCTCGTGCGTTTGCTGCAGGCCAGCGACTTCAACATCGCGGACTGCGAACGTGGCATTGTCTACATCGACGAGATCGACAAGATCGCACGCAAGTCGGAAAACCCGAGCATCACGCGTGACGTTTCCGGCGAAGGCGTGCAGCAGGCGCTGCTGAAAATTCTGGAAGGCACGGTTGCATCGGTTCCGCCGCAGGGTGGACGCAAGCATCCGCAGCAGGAATACATTCAGATCAACACGCGCAACATCCTGTTCATTTGCGGTGGCGCATTCGATGGTCTCGAGAAGATCATCGAGCAGCGCACCGGTCACCGTCGCATTGGCTTTGGTGGCACGAACAAGACGAATGCGGAAGTCAAAGAAAGCGTATTCAAGGGCGTACAGCCGGAGGATCTGCTTCGCTTCGGTTTGATTCCGGAGCTTGTTGGCCGTCTGCCTGTGCTCGTTACGCTCGATGCACTCGATGAAGGCGCACTCGTGCGCATTCTGCAGGAGCCGAAGAACGCGCTCGTGAAGCAGTACGACAAGATGTTCGACCTCGAGGGCATTCGTCTGACGTTCGACGCGGATGCAATTCGTGCGATCGCATCGAAGTCACTCGAGCGCGGCACCGGCGCGCGCGGCCTGCGCGCTGTGCTCGAAGATCTCATGCGCGATGTGATGTTCGACATTCCATCGCGCACGGATGTACGTGAGGTCGTCATCACCGTCGAGTGCGTGACGTCGGGCATTCCGCCGCTGCTCGTACTGCATCCGGAAGTGAAGAAAAAGGAAGCTTGAACATCAAGTCAGTAGAGTTTGCGGGAGCCATTGGTGCACCGGGCGGGAAAGCGCCCGGCGAGCTGCAGCAAATCGCGTTTTCGGGACGCTCGAACGTCGGTAAATCCAGCCTGATCAATCGCCTGCTTGGGCGCACACGCACGCACGTTGCGCGCGTGTCATCAACGCCCGGCAAGACACAGCAAATCAATTTTTATCGCGTGCTTGCAACCATCGCTGAAAGCGACCTGGAGTTTTTTCTCGTCGATTTGCCGGGCTATGGTTACGCGCGTGTGCCCGGCGCAGTGCGGGAGACATGGCGACCAATGATCGAGACGTACCTGTCGCGCACCGAACATCTCGTGGGCGTCGTGCAGCTGATTGATGCGCGCCACGGCCCGTCGGCAGAAGATCAGAAAATGGTCGATTACCTGATGGAGCTCGAGCTGCCGGCGTTGTTCGCACTTACGAAAGTGGATAAGCTGAAACGATCGCAACGCGACAAAAACATCGGCGATACGATCAGGACGCTCGGTATCGATGCAGAGCAGGTCGTACCATTCTCATCCACGACGGGCGAAGGACGGGAATCGCTGCTCGAAAGCCTGGACGCGCTCTTCGAAAAAACGGAGGTTTGACGTGAAGCCGATCGGCACAGTGATGGCGCTCGTGCTCGCGACCGGTTGCTCTTCGGCCGGTCCTGGATTGAAAGCGCCGCAGGACACATCACCACCTGCCGCAGCAGCGAGCACCGACAAGGCGCGCAACGCAGCCACCGACGTGCCACCCGGACTCGGAACGCTCCGTCAGGACGACGTGAGCCCCGCGCTCCGTACAGGACAGCTCCTGATCAAAGTCACACCGCTGAACGAGTCCGTCATCCGCCTGACAGCGCCGGACACCTACAACCGTCTCCACGCGCTCGCGCAAAACCGCCTCATCGAAGCACGCAAACAATCCGGCTCTCATGACGTCGAGATGTTCTACGTGACATTCTTCAGCTACTCGCCCGCAACGGCTTACCAGCCGCAGGACGTGCAGCTCACCTATCAGGGCCGAATCCTCCAGCCCGCCGCAATTATTCCGGTCACCCCAGGATTCGGCAAACAACAGCTCGACCAGCAACAGACCGAAAGCGCCGTCTACGTCTTCAACACGGTGATCGACCCAACCGTGCCGCTCACCGTTCGCTACGGGATGCAGCAGAACGAAGACTGGACCGGTATCATCCGGAAGCTCGAGATCGAGCGCGCGAAGGTGCTTTCGAGAAAGAACGTTGAGGGGTGACGCGGGGACGCGGTGAGGTTGCCAATTTCATCAGCCGAAAAGCGTAAACTGCCCGCCCTTCTCCGTTGGACGGCGGAAATGCGCCGTTGAAAGGTCCGCAACGTCGTCCGGAAAGCCTGCTTTTCGGTAGCCGGCCTCGAAAACGCTCTTCATTTGGTCCGCCCAAAACCCTTCGCCCATCATCCGCTTGCCGAAGACCGAGTCGTAGAGCTTGCCGTCCCGCATATCGCGGATCCTGTTCAGGACTTTCTCCTTCCGGTCGGGGAAATGCTGCTCGAGCCAGCCCTCGAACATGGGGGCGAGCGCGTACGGGAGGCGCAGCGCGACGTAATGCGCCGAGCGCGCGCCCGCATCGCGCGCCGCCTGCAGAATCGCCGGCATCTCGTGGTCGGTGAGACCCGGAACGACGGGCGCGACAAGGACGTTCACGGGCACGCCAGCCGTCGACAGCTTTTCAATCGCAGCCAGGCGGCGCGACGGAATCGACGTGCGTGGCTCCATGACGCGTTGAAGCTTGTCGTCCAGCGTAGTCACGGAAACGTTGACGACCGCCGCGTCCATCGAAGCCAGCTCGGCGTAGAGATCGACATCGCGCGTCACGAGATGGTTCTTCGTGATAATGGCGACGGGATTCCGGAATTCGGTAAGGACCTCCAGGCACCTGCGCGTGATGCCCAGCTTCCGC
>JBBQYT010000036.1:0-9434 GCA_038208385.1 Longimicrobiales bacterium
CATGTCGATGTCTTCCATATGCTCGATGATGCGCCCGACAATGCCGTATTCGATGGCGGACTGGGCGTCCAGCCAGAAATTGCGGCGTGTATCGTTTTCGATGCGCTCGAGTGTCTGGCCGGTCTCGCGCGCGAAAAGGCGGTTGATGCGCTCGCGCATTTTCAGGATTTCGCGTGCTTCGATCTCGATGTCGCTGGCACTGCCGCCCACACCGCCCGCGGGCTGGTGCAGCAGGAAGCGCGTGTTCGGCAGGCAGTAGCGGTCTTCCTTTTTGGCTGCAATGAAGATCAGCGCGCCCGCGCTTGCGACCCAGCCTGTGCCGATCGTGCGCACCCGCGGCCGGATAAAGCGAATGAGATCGTGAATTGTATCGCCGGACTCGACGTGTCCGCCCTGCGAGTTGATGAACAGTGTGATCGTTTCATCAGACTCCGCCGAAAGGGCGAGGAGCTGAGCAGTGACGTGCGCAGCAAGCGCCTGGTTGATCTCCCCGCTGATGATGAGCGTGCGCGCCTTGAAAAGGCGTTCCTTGATCGAATCACTGACCGTCGCCGGCGGCGTTTCAGGCGAGTGCTTGTCGTCTTCCATCATGTGGTTGCCTCTAGTTCACTGTTTGCGTGTTCGTCTATCGTAGCGACGACGTCAACACATGTCCGTCCAAAGCTTCCGTCGGTCGTACGCCCAGCACGCGGGCCAGTGTCGGGGCCATGTCGACGACGCCGACCTGCTCGGTGTAGCGTCCGGGGCGGAACGGCGGTCCGTAGAACAGCACGGGCACGTGTGCGTCATAGTCGTATGGCGAGCCGTGCTCCGCCCAGCCACCCATCCACCACACATTGTACGGCTCGAGCGTGATCGCGAGCTCTACGGGCAGGTCCGGTGCCACCATGTGCAGCCAGCGGCGCGCAACCGGGTCCCTGATGGTATCGCCTTTCGACAGATCGCGCACGCGCTGTACCCGCGCGACGCCCGGAAGCTCCCGCATGTGACGGGCGAAGTCTTCCACGGCCGAGTCGGGATCGACTCCATGCGCTGCAAGTGCCTGGCGATTCACGAGCAGCACGCCGGGATCGAAGCTGAACGCAGCAGTATCGGTTACACCACGGGCGGCCAGCCGGGCGCGTACCGAATCGAGAGTCGGCCTGAACCGCACATTCATTGCCTTCGACACTTCGGGCGAATGGCTCAGCTCTGGAAACGGTGCAACACCGTGGTCCGCAGTCAGCGCGATGATGATGCGCGTCGAGTCGCGCAGCTTGAAGAGCGAATCGAGGAACACACCGAGGCTGCGGTCCAGTCGTAGCACCTCGTCGTGCAGCTCGCGCGAGTCGGGACCAAACCTGTGACCCACTGCGTCATTCGATGAAAGCGAAATCGCCAGCAGATCCGTGTGCGGACCACGGCCAAGATTCAGCTCGTTTACGCCCTGTAATGCGAAATCCAGGGTGTACTCGTCCATCCACGGGAAGTCGATGAACTGTATTTTCGCAAGCGATGTATCGCTCGTCAGTGCATGCGGGAATGTCTGATGCGCGCGTTTGTTCTCGACTTCGACGAAATCCGGCTCCGGATACGCACTCTCCGGCAACAGCAGAGTCCACGCTCTGCCGGCCGAGCGAAACGGGACGCGCCGATCGTTGAAGACGCGCACCCACGTCGGCAGCGTATCCGCGTAATACGTGCTCGTCGTGAAATTCCCCTTCGCATACCACCAGACGCTTTCCTTCCCACGACCGATGGGAAGAATTGCGCCGCGGTCTTTGCGCGATACACTGAACGCGCGACTCTGCGGATCCGCCGAACGCATCCAGTCGATCAACGTCGTCCCACGAAACCGGAATGGCGATGCACCTGCGCTGTCGAGTCCCAGCAGCCTGGTGCGCGGATCGCCGACACCGCGCGCGTTCGTCAGAATGCCCGTGCTGCGCGGATACCGACCCGACAACGTCTCGGAGTGTCCCTGCGCAGTCTCCGTGATCGCATGATCCTGAAATGCATTCGTGTAAAACGCACCGCCATTCACCAGGCGCGCAAAGCCACCCGTGAATTGTGCACGGAAACGATCGAAGTATTCAGGCTTGAATTGATCGGCGGTGATGAATACGATGAGCGTCGGCGAGCTTCTGGTCTGAGCGGCGACGGGACTCCCGAGCGCAAGCGCGAGCGGCAGGGCGAACGCGCAATGAAGTCGTTTCACCGTGCGGCTCACCTCAGTGCGGCCGCTTTTTGCCTCACACGGTCACGACCCTTCTGAAACAGGGCCGGGTTCGCAAGCACGGAGACACTCCACGCGAGCGCGATGTTGATCGGCAGCATCAGCGCGATGATTTCACCATTGACCTGCCGCAGCTGCGGTGCGATCTGCATCAGGAATCCGAACAACGACATGAACGCGATCGTGAACGCGACCTGCACCGTGACTTTCTTCCAGCTCCCTCGATAGACGACCAGAGGAATCAGTACGACGAGCGCCAGTGGCAGTGGATTGACCTGCAAAACGTTCTCATTGAGGTACGTCGGGTAGTGGTCCGTGAACATCCACAAGCCGGTGATCAGGGCTCCGAGGATTCCAATGATCAGACTCCATAACATCGCGAAAATCGTGTAGGCGAGGCGCGCCCGCTTGCTGCCGCCGATGGTCGCGATCGCAAGCATGATGAACACACCGCCAACAAGAAATCCGGCAATAAAGTAATATGGCGTCCATTTCGGCGGCGCCGTCGGCTCCGCACCACGCTTCGCTGTGAACAGCTCCGTCTCCCCAACGACCAGCGGCGCTTCCTGTCCAGCCACATCACGCACGCGGACCCCACGCATGTGATCGCGCAGCTCCATCGGCAAAAACATCTCTTCCCACGCGGAGATCGGGCGGTCGATGTTATGCCCCATCGCCAGCTCGAGACCGGTGTAGACCGGCACGTCGCCTTCGGCGAGGATGCGCGTGTGGGAGCGGAACGTGTGGCCCGTAGCCTGCTCCGCCGTCGCCCGGTGGATCTGCCCGCCGATCACAGCATCGATCGCATCCCGCACTCGCGTCGAGCAGTTGTCACGATAGTAATCGTAATGATAAAACTTGTTCTCTTCGCGACCGTTCCTCTCGACCAGCGCACGCAACGCCATCTTCTGATCCGGCGTCAGATTCAACTCCTGCGCCCACACCGAACGATTCTCCCGCGCAAATGCATCGAGCGTGCGGTGCGCATCGAAGCCGGCCATCCAGTACAACATGTTGCCCTTGATGAAACGCTGCATGAAATCCGGTTGATCGAAATCGAACAAACCCCAGTTCCACGCAATGTCGACACTGTCCGGCGCCCGCGACGGATCGTGAATCCACAACGCATTGTGGCCGAAGCGCTCCCATACGGCATCGCCAGGGCCCATTGTCATCAGGTAAACCTTCATTTCTGAGCCGGGTTGTTCGGGCGCCTTTGCGGTCTCAGCAGACGCGGCGATGGGGCGACGCGGTGACGCGGCGATGGGGCGACGCGGTGACGCGGCGACTTGCGCTGATGCACTTGTGTGAGGGACAGCGAGGAACGCGCACGCCGCAAGCAGCGCGCGCGCCATAACGTTCTTCAGCCTCCGGCGCCCAGCTTCCCGAGATAGATCCCGATGCCGAAAACCAGCGCGCCGCCGAGCAGCACCTGTACGACCGTGCGGCCCAGCGCACTCTTCATGTACTTGTAGCGTATCCACGCTATGGCAATCAGTTCGCATAGCACAACGATGTAGGCCATCATCAGGGCGAAATGCAAGTTGCTGGATAGAAAAGGCAACGTGTGGAACATCCCGCCAAGGAACGTTCCCATACCCGTGATCGCCCCACGCGTCAGCGGCGCACCCCTTCCCGAAACACTGCCATCGTCGGACAAACCCTCCGCGAGCCCCATACTGATGGCCGCGCCAATCGACGCCGCCAAACCTACGTAAAACGCCGCAGAAGACCGCCCCGTAAGTTCAGCCGTCGCAAACAGCGGCGCGAGCGTCGAAACCGATCCGTCCATGAGCCCCAATAGCCCCGGCTGGACGACCCGTAACACCAGGCTGACTTCCTTCGAGTGCCCAAGCGGATGCGGGTGTGCAGCAGGAATGGCGGAGGCGTCGGTGGCCATATTCGAGGTCAGTTCGGGTGTCAAGAAAAATTTCTAGTATCAAGAATTATTCCGGATAAGGTAATACGCCGGCGAAGGAATTGGAATGGCTGGAGCCCCCTCACTGCGTCGCTGTCAGTTCCCCGCGTTGAACAGGGAGTCAGCGAGCAAGACCGCCTTATGGGCCGCTTCCTGGATAGTCGTGATCCTGTCGGCGTCGGCCTGCCTGGTGGCTTCGGGGGGCGGATTGCCGAGGAAGCGGTAGACGTCGTCCTGGAATTCCTGGTATTTGGCGACGGCGGTTGCGTAGGCGTCGAAGGAGGCGCGCGTTTTTTCGGCGGGTGTGAGCCCGGGCTTGAGCGCTTTGAGCTCGCTTGCGGCCTGGATGAGCCAGCCGCTGAGGGGGGTCATGGAGACGTCGTTGGAGCCGGCATCGATGGCCTCGACGAGGCCGCGCAGCTTTTCAGTGCGCTGGTCGTATGTCTGCATCTGTGCGCTTGCGCGTGTGTGCGCGAGTGCAATGAGCAGAGCTGCGACTGCGACGGTGCGCATCGATTTTTCTCCTGCGTACATTAGCGTCGGCGGGGTGGAAGTGGTGGCGTGCCATGCTCGAGCATTTCCGGCATTTCGGCTAGAACGTACGACATGACGGCCATTGCAGCGGCGCACTGTGCGACTTCTTTCGGGTCGAGCTTGTCGATGTTGTCGGCTTCGGTGTGGTGGAACCAGAAGTATTTGGTGCCCTCAACATTGAGAGCCATTCCGGGCACGCCGTTCTGCATCATCGGTGCGATGTCGGTGCCGCCGCCGCCCTTTGTGATCTCGCCGGCGCCAATGCTCTCGAGCAGTTTGCCGATGGGTTGAATCTGAGCGAACGCGGCATCGCTTCCGGTGAAGCCAAAGCCCTGTGGCTTGAACGTGCCTTCATCGCTTTCGATTGCGATGACGTGCTTCGCGAGCTCCGCGTTGTGCGCTTCTGCGTAGCCTGCGCCGCCGCGTGCGCCGTTTTCTTCGTTTGTCCAGAGAATGACGCGTACGGTGCGGCGCGGACGCAAATTCAGCTTGTGCATGAGGCGCACGGCTTCCCAGCCCACGAACGCGCCGCCCGCATCATCCATCGCGCCCTGGCCGACATCCCACGAATCGATGTGCCCGCTCACGACAACAACTTCATCCGGCTTTTCGCGCCCACGAATTTCGCCGACGACGTTGCGCGAAGGCGCATCGGGCAGCACGTGTGCTTCCATGGACAATTTGATGCGAATCTTTTCGCCGCGGTCCTGCATGCGATGCAGCATTCGCACATCTTCGACGGTCAGCGCGGCGCCGGGAATTGTCACTGCGCTGTCGCGCCGCATGCTGCCGGTGTGTGGCGTGCGCATTGAATACGGCGTGATGCTCCGCACGAGCGATGCGACAGCGCCGACTTTTGCAGCTTCGAACGCGCCGTTCGTGCGATAGATAACAGTCTCGCCATAACTCTTGAACGGCACATCCCAGACGACGATTTTGCCCTTTGCCGCCGTCGCGTGCGCCTTCAGATCATCAAAGCCGTTGACGACGATGACATCGGCTTCAATTCCTGCCGGCGGTGTTGCAATGCTGCCGCCGAGTCCGAGCATTGGCAGATTGGTACGCCGTGGAGACGTGAGCTCGGCAGACTCTTGGCCGCGCACCCAGTGCGGCACCATTACCGATTCGCCGTGCACATTCTCGAGACCGTCCGCCTTCATCTGTGCGAGCGCCCAATCGATGCCGCGCTCGAGGCTCTCCGTGCCGCTCAACCGATTGCCGAACTTGTCGACAAACGTCGCCAGCCGGTTGTAGGCGAAGCTGTCACGCGTCGCGGCCTCGATCAGACGATCCGTCGCCGCGCGATACGCTGACACGTCGGCCTGCTGGGCTGACGCAACCGAGGGCGCAATCAGCAGCACGAGCAGCGCGCGTCGAATTCCGACCATTCGGGACTCCGGGATGAGGAAGGATGGGAATGAATCGCTTTGACGGGCGAGGCGCAAGGATGCCGAACGGGCTCGCTAGGAGCCCGTCCGCAGTCCGCTTGCCGTGACCGACAGCTCATCATCGGCGGCATTGATGATGTAATCAATTTGAATCGAGGTTGGATAGTGCAGCGCGTTGTCGTACGACACCGTCACCACCGCGGCATCGCGGTCGACCGCGCCCTGGATCACATCGTATAACGCATCGACGCTGTACAGATACATCAGCACGGACTGGGGCACTGCAGCCAGTGGCTCGTGGCTCGTGGCTCGTGGCTCGTGGCTCGCGCTAACTGCCCGTGCGTGCAGCTTCGCTCGCGTAAATTGCGACTTCGACCCGGCGGTTCAGCTGACGACCGGCATCCGTGTCGTTCGTCGCGACCGGCTCGGTTTCGCCACGTCCCACAGTCGTCAGGCGACTGCGATCGACGCCCTGCGCAGTGAGGAACGACGCTGCGGAATCGGATCGCTTCTGCGAAAGCTGCTGGTTGTACGCGTCCGTTCCCTTCGCATCCGTATGACCGACGATCATTACGCTCGTGCGCGGATACTTGGCGAGACTCGAGGCAAACTTGACAAGATTGTCACGCGCCGCAGGCTGCAGCTGATCCGAGTCGTACGGGAAGAGCAGACCTTCCGGGAACGTCACCTGGATACCTTCACCGACGCGCTCGATGTTCGCGCCCGGAAGGTCGTACGCGAGCTCCTTCGCCTGTTGGTCCATCTGATGCCCGATGACCGCGCCCGCAACGCCGCCCACCGCCGCACCAATGATCGCGCCGCGCGCCGTCGAGCCCGTCGCCTTGCCGATGAGAGCGCCGGCTGCCGCTCCCGCACCAGCGCCAATCGCAGCGCCTTTTTCCTTGCGACTCATGCTGGCACACCCGGTAGCCAGCGGAACCATGCCGACCACGAGAAGAAATGCCGTGATTCGGGTGCTGTTCTGGACCTTCATTCGTAACCTCCAGCTAATATTGGATTTGTGAAAGCCGTAGATGGGGCAACCTTCGTTCCGAAATCGGCCGTTTCGCCGCCGAACATTGCACAATCCTTGCGGCAGAGGCGGTTCCCCTTCGCAGAAAAAGCGGTGGTACCGGGGCTTGTGGCGCCATCCTGTCCTGTTTGGACGCGCGTTCGGCTTGCGGACGTCCAGATTTACATGGAAAATCAGTTCATAAAAGCGATCGATGTAATCCCCGATCCATAACCGAACCCAAGGCACAATCATGCACGACGACGTGCTCGCCCGTCTGGACTCGCTGCCGCGCCAGCCCTTCGGTTTTTATCCGACGCCGCTCGAGCGCGCGCCGCGCCTGGAGCAGACACTGTCGCGGCGGCCGCCGAGGCTGTTCCTCAAGCGTGATGACTACACGGGTTTTGGACTCGGCGGCAACAAGGTGCGGAAGCTCGAACACGTGCTGACGCCGGAGCGCATGGCCGAGACGGAAGTGATCATCACGAGCGGCGGTGTGCAATCGAATCATGCGCGTGTGACTGCAGCATGCGCAGCCCGGCTAGGCAAGCGGTGCGTCCTCGTGCTGAATGGTGAGCGCTCCGCGCAGGCGCAGGGCAACGCACTGCTGCAGGCGATGTACGGTGCGGAGATCGTTTATGTGGGTTCGCGCGATGAGCGTGAACCGCGGGTCGCACAAATCGCGGACGAGCTGCGTGCGGATGGTGCGCGTCCGCTCGTCGTGCCGATTGGCGCATCGACCGGCGAGGGCGCGCTCGGCTACGTGCGAGCGCTGCTCGAGCTGAAGTCGCAATTGGCAGAGCTCGAAACGAATGGCGCCGTGTGGTTGTTCATCTCTTCATCATCGTGCGGCACGCTTGCCGGCCTGCTGCTCGGGGTCACGCTGGCGGAGATGAGTTACGTGCAGCTTGTCGGCATGAGTGCGGATGCGACTGCGGAAGCGATCGTGAGCGAGAGCCGGCGCATCGCGCGGGAGGCAGGAGCGCTGCTCGGGTGGACTGGAACACTGCCGGACGGAGCACCGCTCGCAAGCGCGGCGTTCGTGGGCGATGGCTACGGGATTCCGACGCTGCAATCGAAGGAGGCGATCGACCTGTTCGCGCGCATGGAGGGCTGTGTGCTCGATCCGGTGTATTCTGCGAAGGCCGCAGCCGGCATGATCGCCTGGATGCGCGCGAATCGATTCGATCCGAATGACACGGTGGTTTTCTGGCATACGGGCGGTGTACCGGCGGTGTTCGTTTCATAGGCTAAAAAATGGGCAGGAGTGGCCCATGCGAAAGCCGGTCGAAAAGCACATAATCGGACGGGCAAAAACCGCACTGCAACAGACCGCGCGCTACCGCCATGCAAGCAACATCCGTCGACATCTTCAATCGTTACGGCATCTGGAACAGCGCCAAGAACGAAAGATCGATCAACCCCAACAACGGCGCGATCGTCAGCGACGGCACTCGCATTTTGGATATGACCCCGGGCGGATCTGCAGACCTCCATACATACTTCACCGCTGCGGCATTCGGGGGCGCGAATCCGCGCGGCAATGTGACCGGGAAACAGGCAGCGAAGCTGCTGACACTGGTGGATGGCCTCACGTTTCCGGGATACAACCACCTCAACGCGAAGTCTGATCCCACCTGGCAGCAGATGTACCATTACGGAATGCGGAACTTCAAGCAGCAGCGTCCGAACGGCGCTGTTGTGACCATTTCATTGCCGTCATTTCCGTGTCACTACTGCGGACTGATGATTCCGGTGGATACGGTGCAGGTCGACCATCGCCAGCCGCAGGCCTCGAATCCAGGTTACCAGGTGGCGAAGGTGTTTCACTCCATACGGTTGGGCTCGTTTGATCTGACTGTGCGGCAGGCGTCGGGAGTAAAGAACAGCCAGGGAATGGCGATCTCGCGCGGACAGGCCGTCAATCCGATCCCCGTGAAGGGCTGGGACCGGAGCAACCCGTGGCTCAGATGGAATCCGCCAATCCAGCAGAAGCTGGACAGGTACACACTGACGGACGAGGGGAAGACGTTCCTGACGATCGCGATGATGGTGCATGGTGTCGGCAACGTCGAGTCCGCATGTGTCAACAGCTTTTCGAACCTCGTTCCGGCCTGTCCGCTCTGTAATCGCACCAAGACGAACGTGATTCACGCAGTGAAGTAGAACCAGGACTAACGTGATCCACGCCTGCAAGTAGCCAGACGTATCGGTCCCGCGTATTTTCCCGGGAACGATCGACAAAAACACGCTTCGCAGCCCAACGAAAGTCATTCATGTTCCTGCGGTCTGTCGATCGCCTGCTGCAGCGCATCCCGCTGTGGAGGCGCATACGTATGGATACGAAGTTCCGCGAAACGCTCGGCT
>JBBQYT010000037.1:0-9255 GCA_038208385.1 Longimicrobiales bacterium
GAGTCCGCCCGAAACGACATTGCCCACGAGGACGTCATCGATCTCGGTGGCATCAATGCCCGAGCGCTGCAGGGCAGCGCGGATTGCGACGCCACCCAACTGTGGCGCTGACAATGGCTTAAGACCACCTAAAAAACGCCCGATGGGCGTTCGTGCAGCCGCTACTATGACCGGCGTGCGACGTTTGTCAGACATCGTCGCTCTCCTTTGCTATACACATTTGAACCGTTGAAAGCTCATGATGATACCCCCCAAAAGGGGGGTTTGGCTAGTGGGTGCGGCCTGCGAAATCAACTGCAACTGCAGGAAAGCGTAGTCGCCCGTCGAAGCCTGTTACTCCTTCAAGAGCACGGGCCTGTCCGCGTTTGGATCCAGTTTTCCCCACGGGACGCGGGGATCGTGCTCGAAGATGAGGAGCCAGCCCTCATCGCGGGCGCGGGGCAGAAGAGCGCGTTTTGTTTCGAGTGTTACGAGTGGCTCGACGTCGTAACCCATGATCCAGGGAAGCGGCAGGTGTGCGGACGTGGGAAGCATGTCCGCCAGGAAGCACGCGGTTTCGTCCTCGGAGCGGATCAGCACGGATTGATGGTGCGGCGTGTGACCGGGCGTTTTGATCACACTGATGCCCGGGAGGACTTCGACGTCGCCGTGGAGGAACTCGAATTTTCCGGCGTGATACACGGGATCGAAATTGTCGGGCAGATAGCTCGCCTGGATGCGTTCGTTCTTCCAGTGCGCGTAATCGAACTCATCATGCTGCGCGTAGTACGTCGCGTTGGGAAAGCTGAGCCGAATCTGTCCGTCCTCATCGCGAAACGTGTTGCCGCCTGCGTGATCGAAATGCAGGTGTGTGTCGATCATCACCGTTATATCCGCGGGACTGAATCCCGCATCGCGAATCGCGTCCTCGAGCCGGGTTGGATTGCCATCGTTTGCGATGCCGTAAATGTCCTTGAACCTGTCGCTCTCCTTGTTGCCACAGCCGTTGTCGATGAGCACGAGTGCGTCGGGAGTCTCGACGAGCAGGCAACGCATGGCCAGCGGGATGCGATTGCGCTCGTCTGCAGGAATGCGTTTTTCCCAGAGCGGCTTCGGCACAACGCCGAACATCGCGCCGCCATCGAGAGCCTGCAGACCCGCACCGAGCGCATGGATGCGAAATTTGCCGAGTGTGCGCTCGATTCGCAGCGGTAATTCCGAAATGTTCATTGATTCATCTTGTCAGCTACAAGTCCGTTTAAGAATGCCAGCGCCTGTTTCAGTGCATCCGGCCTTTTCGCAGGCATGCTTGCAGCAAGCGATGTTGCATCGAGGGCTGTTTCGTAACTCGGATGCGCTTCCGCCACCCGTGCAACCTGCACGAGCGTGCTGCCCTCCCGCCCTGCCGCAACCCTGAGCGGGCGACGCGGTGACGCGGTGACGCGGCGAAAGGGCAACGGTGTCATCAGGTCCTTCACATCATAAACCGGCACATCGTCAACGGGATGGATGTCGAAAGAAAGCTGTTCGCCTCTGGGGATCTCGAATTGTACTGAATCTACCGAATGCGGATTCGCAATCCTTTTGCGCTTCGGTGCGCGACGCTTCATCAGCTGTTCGAGATCGGCCCAGTGATACACGTCGTGCTCGGTCGCGCGGTCGAGCAGGTGACGCAGCAGGCGGACGGTTGCGCGTGCATCGCCGTAGGCCCGATGGCGGGCTTCGTTTTCGACACCGAAATAGTAGGCGAGTGAGTCGAGCGACTTGCTGCGCACCTCGGGCACGAGCTTTTTGGCGAGCCTGGCCGTGCACAGCACCGGTGCGGGCGGAATCTTCAGCTGTGCGCGCTCGAGCTCGAAGCTCAGGAAGCCCCAATCGAAGCCCGCGTTGTGTGCAACGAACACCCGTCCGCGCAGAATGCGCTGGATGTCGGGCGCAATTTCGGCGAAGCGAGGCGCATTCATCACCATCGCGGCATTGATGTTCGTGAGTCGGGTGATGCCTGGCGGGATGCGACGGTCGGGATTGACCAGCGTGTTGACTTCTTCGAGCACTTCACCGGTTGCAGACACGCGCACGGCGCACACTTCCGTAATACGATGTCCGGTGCTTGACGGTCCGCCTGTCGTCTCTACATCGACCACGACGTACTCGAGGTTCGCGAGCGCCGGATTCGCCGCAGGCGATGACGCAGCGCTCACCACACGTCCTCGCGGAGCGTCGGCATCGTCATGCAGCGCCCACCGCCACCACCGCGCACGAGCTCGGAGCCTTCGAAGATAATTGCAGTACGTTCATCGTCTTCAAGCTGGATGTCACCGGTCAGGAACTCGAGGCCGTCGACGATCTTGTACCCGGCTTCGACTTCCAGTTCCTTGTACGTGTTTTCGTTGCGCGAATAGCCGAGGATGACGCCCGGCCGGACGGCGACGAAGTTGCAGCCGCTCGCCCACTGCTCGCGCTCCTGGTTCGTGCGCCGGGAGCCACCGCAAAAGACCGGCTCGAGCGGCAGGTTCACGTCGCGCAGCGCAGCAAAAAGATTCGGCATCTCCCGCACGCCCTTTTTGCCAACATGATAGTGCAGCACCGGATAGCGCGACGGACCGACAAAGCTCGGCGGAAAAATAACGCAGCGATCGCGGTCGATCATCGTGAACACCATATCGAGGTGAATCATCGCGCGGTCCTGCGGCAGCACGACGGCGATCAGGTCCTTGATCCCCGACTGCACCAGATGCTCGGCAATGATGTCGAACGCACCCGGACTCGAGCGCTCCGACATCCCCAGGAGGGCGAGGTCGGGACGCAGAATGTGAATGTCTCCGCCCTCGATCGTGAAGCCTGCGCGCCGCTCCTCACTGCCGTCGTAAATCAGACCGCTGTTGCCGAGGGACGGATGGTATTTGAACAACGCTTTCATCAGCACTTCTTCGGACCAGCGCACCGTATAGCGCATGGAGCCGATGATCACACCCGTCCCGATGACCATTCCGGCATCGCGCGTGAAATACAGATTCGGGAGTGGCGGCAGCTCATAGCTGTCGACACCGAGCAATTGCTGCAAAGGACCCGGGTCGGATTCGCGACCCTCGATGAACATCCCGACGAGATCCGCCGATGAAACGTCCACCAGCTTCCGCGCGAGCGGCTCGGACTGCGCGACATCCATCACGCGCTCGATCAGGAAATTGCGCACACCCGGAAGATCGACGATCTCCTCGAGCAGATCGCGCACTTCATGCACTTCGCAGAAACGCGACAACAGCGCCTTGAAGCGATTATGCTCCCGGCGCGCCTGCTCGAGGTCGATGATGTCATCGTAAAGAAAGTCTTCGCGGTTCGCGGGCGTTACGGCTAGAAGCTCGGGGCCCGGAGTGTGGCAGATCACCGAGCGGAGCGCCCCAATCTCCGAGGTGACACGAATGGCGGCGGGCTGCATGAGTCCCGCCCGCGCTACCTGCGCACTGGCGTCAGGCGACGCTGCGCGCGTCCACCGTTCGCCAGCGCGAACGACAGACCTTCCATTTCAACAGCCATGTTCACGTTCTTCACCGTCACGCCCGCCGGCACGTGCAGCTTGGTCGGCGCGAAGTTCAGCAGCGCGCGCACACCCGAGCTCACGACACGGTCCACAACCCCCTGCGCAGCATCGGCCGGAACCGCGATGATGACGATGTCGATATCGTCTTCGTGAAGTGATTCTTCGAGCTCTGCGTCCGGACGCACCAGCAATCCGTTCCAGCGCTGGCCGACTTTGCGCGGGTCGGTATCGAACACTGCCTCGATATTGAAGCCCTGCCGGCGCAGATCCTGATACGCGAACAAAGCTCCGCCAATCTTCCCCGCACCAACGAGCGCAACACGCCACGGACGCTCGAGACCGAGAATCGAGCGCAACGACGCGCGCAACTCCGGAACACCGTAACCCAGACCGCGCTTGCCGAACGTACCGAAAAACGAAAAGTCCTTGCGCACCTGTGCAGCGGTCGTACCCGCGCGGCGTGCCAGGTCTTCGCTCGAGATCGTTACTACGCCGTCTTCGTCGAGCTCTCTGAGCAGCCGGAGATACATCGAGAGGCGTCCAACTGTGGATTCGGGTATTGCCTTCTTCATGCAGAACCTACGCATTCATGCGGAACCTGCGCAGCTTGTGAAACCATTCACAAAAGCTATGGAGACGCCTCGCGCGAGTCAATTCCACTGCCGAGACGGATCTTCAATGTGGTACTGTCGCCGTCACGCTGGAGGTCCACGTCTGCACCAATGGAGGTTGCAAGTCGCTTGGCCATGGCCAGGCGAAGGCCGGGGCCAGTGCAGATCGCGCCCGCCGTACCGTTCGTATCGTCCGGTGTGATTTGCAATGACGGATCATCGCGCACGGCGTCGAGGGAAGTTCCTCGCACGAACAGAGTTTGTACACCGTCAGAGTCCCTCTCGGCGCTGATGCGAAGCCCGGCGTTGGGCGAGGCGCGTACGGCCGCTCCGAGGGCGAGGTCGAGTGCGTGGGCGAGGCGTTGGGGATTTGTCATGACCTGGTCAAGACCAGCGAAGTCCGTTGCGTTCAGCTGCGCGTTCCGTCCCGCCGCGAGCTGGCGCGCATTTTCGACCGCGAGTGTGAGCATATCTTCGAGCTGGACGTACAGCATGTCGGCGGTGAGCGAAGAGCCCGGCTTAATGAGCTCGTTGACACCGTCGAGCAGAGAAAGAAGCTGATCGCCGGCGCTGCGGATGCGTCCGAGCGCTTCCTTTCCGCCGTCATCGAGCTCGCCATAGAGTCCGTCGGCCAGAAGCTCCTGGTAGCCGGTTATGGCACCGACGGGATTGCGGAGCTCGTGTGTGAGGAGCGCCAGAAAGCTTTGGATAGCCGGATCGATGGCGGTCATACGGTTGGCACGTGCACAGGCAGCTCAAGCTCCATGTCAGCGCCGGACCAGCTGCGGGGTTCGTCGGAGACTGGGCGCAGAATGAAGTAGGCGATGATGATGCCGAACAGGAGCGTTACGATAGCCGCGGGCCGTCCGAGCTTGAGGGTATCGACGACGAGTGCCCACACGAACGGGCCGGTGATCGCCGAAAAGCGGCCAACCATTCCGTAGAGTCCGTAGAACTCGCCGACGCGCGCAGGGGGCGTGAGTCTCAGCATGAAGGGACGATCGGCAACCCACGTGCCGCCAAGTCCGATGCCTGCGAAAGCGGCGACGGGCCAGAACGTCGCGGGTGGCAGATGGAAGAAGCCGACGATGGCGGCCCAGGCGAAAACGAACATCCACAGGATGAGCACCATGTTGAGTGTGCGCTTGGGCCCGATGCTGTCGACGACGAGTCCCCACACGTACGCGCCGAGTGCAGCGCAGGCGATGGCAGTGAGCATGACCAGCTGCACCTGTTTCGTCGTGAAGCCGACTTCGTTCGTTACATAAATCCCCATGAATGCGATGACGGTGTTCACTGCATCTGTGTAGAAGACGCGACCGACGAGAAACCGGCCGAGTCCGGGATAGCGGCCGCTCGAGCGAATGGTCTCACCAACCTGCCGTACAGCAGCACCAAGGGATGCGAACGTAAAGCGCCGGTTCGGCCGCCTGCGATCCTGCACGAAGATGAAGCATGGAATCGCAAAGATGAGGAACAGAATCGCCGTCATGCGGAACACCTGCATGTACTTCGCGCTCTGCAAGTCGGGAGACAGCGTATCGACTCCTGAAAGGATGACACTGCCGAGCCCGACGCCGAGGAACGAGCCCACGTAGCCCGCACCAATACCGAGCCCGCCAATCTTGCCGCGGTTTTCTTCCGTGCTGACGTCGACGAGCGTCGCGTCATAGAACTGAAGTCCGGCCTGGTAGGCGATGTTGCCGATCACGAAGAACACGAGGGACCGCATGAGACCGCCCGTGCCAAGCATGAACGTGCACGCGACGCAAATGATTGTCGATACGACGAGGAACGGCATGCGCCGCGGCGACTGGTCGGTGAGCGCGCCGAGCAGCGGTGCAATGCAGAAGATGACCGCCATCGACAGGCCGTTCGCATACGCGTAGGCCGAGTCGCCGGCGTGCATCACATTGACGACCCACAGCGAGAAGTACAGCGACGTGATGTTCATCGAGTAGATCGTGTTGGCCAGGTCGTACAGCGCCCAGCTTCCGATCGCGAGCTTTGTCGCCTTCGGCGCAGATGGCGGCATCACTGTCTGCGCTGTCTGTGTTGTGCTCATCGCTCCAGTCTCCTCATGCATCACCCTGCCGCGTGCGGGAAGCCCGCGCTGCGCAATGCGCGCGCGAGTATGATGAACTGCTCGGGAGAAAACGTTTCGGGCCGGTGCTCGAGGTCGCTGCCCGTCGCTTCCGCGATGTGAGCAACCTGTTCTGCGGAAAGTCCGTATATTTGTGCGCCGCGCAAGATCTTCTGGAACTGTTTGCGTCGCCAGGCGAATGCCGCGCGCGTGAGCTCGCGCAAATCGTGTTCTTCCTCGACTGAAAGCGGGAACGGGCGCAGCGGCCGGATCTCGAGCACCGTCGATTCTACATCCGGCGAGGGACGAAACGCGCCGCGCGGCACATTGAACAAACGGCGTGCCTTTGCGATTGCACGGACACCAACGCTCAGTGCGCCGTATGTCTTTTCGCCCGGCGCGGCGAGAATTCTATCGGCCACTTCCTTCTGGATCATCACGATGATACGCTCGGGTCGCGCGTTGCGCGCGAGCAAATGAAACAGCAGGGGCGTCGTGATGTTATAGGGAATGTTGCCGACGATCTTGCGCTGCTCCGGAAGCTTGTCGCCGATCGTCGAGAAATCCGTGTCGAGCGCATCGCCGTGGATGACCCGGATGTTATCGCTTAGCGAATATTGCAGCTCCAGTGCATCCGAGAGGTCATCATCCAGCTCCACGGCGATCACTCGCGCGCCAGTAGCGACAATGTGTTTGGTGAGTGCGCCCGTGCCGGGACCGACTTCGACGACTTCGTCCTCCGGATGCAGGTCCAGCGAGGCGACAATGCGCTTCTGAAAGCCGACATCGATGAGGAAGTTCTGGCCGAGCGACCGTTTGGCACGCGTCATTGCGCGAGGGCCGCTGGCGTCAAACTCTGACGAGGACGAGCGTGCGATCGTCGGGCGGTGTCGAGAACGTGGCGTGGCTGGCCTTCTCGAACAGCTGCGCGAGAATCTCCTTGAGCGGCTCGCCGCGCGCGCTGTGGATCAGCTCCACTATTTGCATCTCGCCGCCGCGGGGCCCGCTGTGAAGTGCTTCGGAAAGACCATCTGTGAACAGGCATAGCAGGTCCTCGCTCGGCTGCCACTCGATCACACTTTCCGCATACTGATCGAACAGTGCAATGCCGAGCGGCGGCGTTGTCGCTCCCAGGCGAAGCGATTCGCCGGTGCCGCGAATGCAGAATGCGTGTGGATGCCCTGCATTCGCATATATCAGCCTGCCTCCTTCCGGATCCAGTACGCCGTAGAAAAGCGAGAGGTACATCTCTGTCGTCTCGAGCTCTTTCATCAATGCCGTGTGAATGCGACGAAGCACGTCAGCGGGCGGACCCGCTTCCTGCGCGTAGATCGCGAGCGCACTCATCGTCAACGCCATGATGAGCGCTGCAGAGAAGCCGTGACCGGATACATCTCCGATCATCACGCCCAGGCGGTCGTTCGACAATCTGAACAAATGATAAAAATCGCCTCCAACGGTTTCCGCAGGTGCGCAGCGCGCGGCGACTTCTGCAGCGCCGTCGAACTCGAACGTGTCGGGCAGCAACGTCATCTGCAGATCGTGCGCAAGCTCGAGCTCGCGCATCACGCGCTCCTGTTTCACGCTCTCGCGCAGGTTCTCCTGCATGAGTCGCTGCGTTTCGAGCGCGGCGCCAACCTGGCTTGCAATCGCGGAAAGCAAGCGCGCATCGCCGGCACTGTAGCGGGGCTCGGTGCGTCTGCCAACGAGATTGATGACACCGACGGTGCGTGCGCCGCCCTCGGGTGGCGTGTAGTTGATCGGAACGGAAAGGAACGGCTCGCGGCCATACGGCGCGGGATCGAGCTGCTCGGGCTGACCTTCGCGCAGCATCGCTCTTCCCTGCTCGAGATTGAGCGGCACGCGATCACGAAACACGCGCGCAGTCGCGGAGTTCGCGTCGTCGGGGCTCACCGGCCCTTTGATGCCATCCTCGCCCACAGCGGCGGCGAGGTGCAACATCTGATCTTCGTGGTTGAAAACCCAGAGCGATGCCCGGCGGGCGCCGAGCAGATCTGCAACTTCACCGAGAATTCGGTTCGCTGCGGTTGCGAGCGACAGCACCGACCCGAGAATCTCGCTGATGGAATAGAGAAGATTGATCTCTTCGTATTTTTCGCTGAGCTCACGCGCGGCAGAACGAGCTTCGCGCTCGTACTCGATCATCCGGCCGAGTGCATGCGCAACGAAGTTGCCTTCTTCCCTGGAGCCCGTTGCAACCTCGAGCTCGAGCGGCGGTCCGTCGGCCACTTCGATGGTGTGGCGTGTCGATGTGTGGTCGGGTCCGCCGTCGAGAGTCGAGCCGCTCGGGAACAGACAAATCCAGCGACCGCCGAGCTGTGTCCACAGCCGGATGTCGCGCCCCGACGCGCTGAACGAGTCCAGTAATGTCTCGATTGATTGCGGGAGAGGACTGAGCTGCATGCGGGCCTAGGAGCCCGTATCGCGCTCGGCTTGCTCGGCGCGACGCATCAGAACCATCGTGATGGAGTTGCCGCGGTCATTGAACTCCACCTGGTCCATCAGCTTGCGAATCAGGTAGATGCCGCGCCCGCCCGTGCGTAGGCGATTGCTCGGCGTGGTCGGATCAGGAACTACGTCCGGGTCGAAGCCGCGGCCCTCGTCGGTCACCTGCACGCGGACGGCGCCCGGCTCGATGTGTGCCTCAACGCGCACCCGTTTCTGCGGGTCGCGACAGTTGCCGTACAGCATTGCATTGGCGAGGGCTTCGGTGAGGCTTACACGAAAGTTCAGACGGAGCCGGTCGGACTCGAAACCGGCCTCGCTGCTTCTGTCCATCAAGTACGTTACTGCGCGGTCGATCGCACGCAGGTCATTCGGCAACTCTAAAACGTAATCCGAGCTCATCGAAACCAATTCAAGATTCTCGTTCTCTTCACCAGTTCGCCCAACCTAGCCGACCTGATTCTACACCACAGGCCCCGAGGGGCAACAGGCGCGAGCACAATTGGGCCTGCGTAGGTCGCATCACCTGGATACACAACGAAGCGCCGATTCGTCCCAACGTCTTCCGCCGCCAT
>JBBQYT010000038.1:0-9242 GCA_038208385.1 Longimicrobiales bacterium
TGCGATCAACAACGAGCCGATTCTGCCACAGCTCGCTTCCGACGTAGAAGATTGGTCCGCGCGTCTCGCGCGCGATTCCGCCGTGTCCGTTGTTTTTCTGGGCGACAATGTGTATCCCGCCGGCTTGCGTGACTCCACCGATCCGGGCTTTCCGCTGGACTCCACAAACCTGATGGGTCAGGTTGCGATCGCCGCGGGTCCAAACGCGCGTCGGTTCCGCTCGTTCGTGCTGTTTCTGCCCGGCAATCACGACTGGGGACAGATGCCTGCACCTGCGGGCAGGAAACGCGTGGAAAACGAAGAAGCCTTTCTCGCTCGGCGGCACACTGAAGGTTTGAGTGTCGCGCTATTGCCGCTCGCGGCGAAGCCGGGAATCGGCATTGTGGATGTTGGAAGCGACACGCGCATCATCATCCTCGACACTGCATGGTGGCTGCTGGGCTCGTCTGAAGCGGGACAACGTGCGCTGCTTACATCGCTCGAGCGTGCAATGTCTTCAGAGGGCAACCGCAGCGTCATCATCGCTTCACATCACCCGTGGAAGTCTGCCGCTCAACACGGTGGTCTCGTGCCGTTCTGGCAATCGCTCGGCCTGCGCTATCTGCTCGCGCGCTCCGGCGCACTGCTGCAGGACTTGAATTCGATTCCATACCGTCAGTTTCAACATCAGGTAAGCGATATCTTCGCTCGCACGACGACTCCGCTCATCTACGTGGGTGGTCACGATCACGCGTTGCAGGTGATCGACGCAGTCGACAAGAGCGAGCCGCAGTTCATGCTGGTGTCGGGAGCCGGAAGCAAAACTGCGGATGTGGGTGTGACGGACGGAATGCGGTTCCGCCATCCTGGCCCGGGCTACATGCGCGTGATGATTCTGAAGGATGGCGGCGTACTGCTGTTCGTTACTGCGTCCGACGCGAAGGGAACGTGCCCCACGAAAGGGCAGTCGACACCGTGCGCGCAGAGCGGCGTCGCAGACTTTCACACGACGTACACACAGCGGCTCCGCTAACCGGTTGTATCGCCCGGCACGCCAACCGGCGACGCGAGGAGCTCCTCGAGTCGCAGCGCGCTGGCGAGGTACCGGGGCCAGATGGCGTTGGCAAACGGACGTCGGCGAATTGCGGCCAGCGCGGCTGCAGGCTGATTCAATGATTGATGCAATCGCGCCACTGCGATCGGCGCGTACGCTGCAGCATCTCCCGCCGTAATGCCTGTAAAGACCAAAGAATCCAATTGTTGTAGTCGCGCGCGCGCATCGGCTCGTTTTGTGGCCACTGCAAGCGTTGCATCCACCAGCAACGCGCACACGACCGGGTGAACACCGACGAACACGGGCGTGTAGCGGTTGCCGTCTGCGCGAAGCTGATCGAGCAATGCGCGCGCCCTGGCGGTATCACCGCGGGCGAGCATCCATTGCGCGAGGACACAGGCGTCCGCCGGAGCGCCCGGCAGATTGTTGGCGTGCGCGTGTGCAAGCTGTTGCGCGGCAAGCGCGGCTGTAGTGCTGTCGCCCGTATCGTAAAGCGCATCGAGCACCTGCAGCCGCAGGTGCGCGCGTGTGGCGGGACTGAGTCTCTGCATGCGGCGGGTGATTTCGAGTGCGGTTTCTGGATGTCCGAGATTCAGCTCCACGCTGTGTTGCGCAATCAACACCTCGAATGCGCCCTGCAGATTGCCGGCGCGCGCGCGCAACAGCTGGAGGGCACGCTGGCCGTCGTTCAGCGGCGCAATCGAGTATTGGCTCGCGAGTGCGATGGAGCGCAGGTTGGCCGGTCCGAGCGTAGAGAGCGCAGCAGAGCTTTCTGCGCGAGCAGCTGAATCACCACTGAGCGTGGCCTGCCACCAGCGCAGGAATGATGCGGTCGTGTCCGCTTTCATCGATGCGCCCGATGGGTGCGCCGTGCCGCGGTCCTGAACACGCGCGAGCAATATCGCCGCCTGTGCGTAGCCCGGATCGAGCTCGAGAGCGCGCCGCAATGCAGCCACGATGGCATCCCGCTCAACGACAAAATCCGACGGTGACTCCGTCTGGAGAGTCGCCGCTGCCAAACCGAACCACACCTCCGGACGTTCAGGGTTGAGACGTGCAGCCTCGTTCCATGCGATTCGCGAATCCCGTATGCCTGATAGCGCGGGATATTGCGCTCCGAGTAGCGCGTGCAGATACGCGTCGTCGCGCCGGCCGAGATCGCTCCTGAAATGCCACGCGCGGTCGAGCGCTGTGCGCTCCGCAGCGAAATCCGCGAGCCGCGCCGCCGACATCGCGAGCTTCAGTGCCGCGAGCGCAAACGTCGAATCGACAGTGAGAGCCCGAGTGTAGCGTTCTTCGGCGACGGCGTAATCACCTACCGCATACGCGCTCGTCCCGGCGACATACGCACGTAGCGCGGGCAGTGAAATTGTCGTCCGCTGCGACAATTGATCCTCGCCCGCCTGGCTCAGAAGCAGCTTGCGCGCGAGCTGATCCACCAGGCCCGTCAGCGTGTCCGCTGAGCCTTCGACGCTGGCGTGCATCGTGGCCTTGCCGGAACGGACAGCGATGACCGATGCGCTCAGGATTGTCCGCTGCGGCGTACCGACCACACTTCCAACGATCACGCGCTCCGCGCCGAGTCTCCTCGCAACTTCGACAATCGTATCGACAGTCATTCCCAGGGGCGCGGTCACGCCAGCCTTGCGCCACGCACGGATGAGCGGCCCCGCATCCATGGAACGGTCGAGCGAGTCGTCTGCCAGACGCGTGGACAAAAGCTCGATGAGACCATCGCTCAGGTATTGCAGCGCGGGATCTGCTGCCGCAACACGAAACGGTGCTATGATCAGGCGCTGCTGCAGCGGTCTGATCACCTCCGTCGTGTGATTCCTTCGAATCAGAAACAACGCACCCGTTGCAAACACGGCAATCAGCATGATCATTGCCGCGAGTAACACCATCGGCCTGGCGCCGCGCTGGCGAGTAACATCCAGCGGCGCTCGCACTCTCAGCGTCGTCGCCGGCAAGAGAACAGGTTCGACGGCGACGGGAACAACGAATTCAACAGAACGCGACTGCGCCAACGGAGTCCCGCTCCACTGCCGCAGCTGCTCCGAGAGCTCAATCACCGCGTGATCGGGCTCCGTTTCATGCTGCTCCCGTATGATCGCTGCATAGGTCTGCGCATAAGCAATGGCAGCAGGGCGGTCTCCTGAGCGCGCGAGAACTCGCATCAGGCTCATCGCAAACCCAGCATCCGACGGCCGCATCGCCGTCAGGCGCCGCGCATTCTCGATTGCCGAAGCCCAGCTTTCCGCGCGCTCCAAACGCTCGACGACCCGCCCGATCGCTCCCACCGCCAGGTCTTCAAGCCGCACCCGCTCGTGGCTCAGCCACATGTCGAACTCGGGCGAGGCCAGATAAAAGCCGTCCAGGAACGGACCGCGGTACAACGCGCTCGCGCCCTCGTCATCGTCAGCCCGAATCTTCCGCTCGAACGCCCGGACGTCGCTTTCGATACAATCGAAATTCAACCGTATGTCTTCCGAGACGTCAAAAAGCCCGTCGCAGGACAGTGCCTTTCGCGCCGCATAAAGCGCCTGCGTTAGAGAGTGACGAGCCTTGCTGGGGGCGTAGTCCGGCCAGAACAGACCGACCAGTTTGTCACGCGTCATACCGGCATCACCGGCGACCGTGAGGGCGGCCAGGAGGCCGATTGTACGCCTTTGGCGGGCGGCTCCGCCGACCAGCGAGCCGGTCGCGTCATACAGCACAGTGCCACCTAAAGCTTTGAACCAGATCATGTTACGCGCATTGAGCATTTGCTGAGCATCGTGTGAGGATCGTGTGATGGTCCTTCCATATGTTTCCCCTTCGAGCGCGTTGGCGCAATCGAGCGTGTGCGGATGGCCTGAAATCGGGCCCGAGCCGGAACGGGGAGGACGGCCATGGATGAGTCAATCTGCAGACGGGTTTTGATCACAGAAGCGGATCTGCACCAATGCGCGCGGGTTGTCGAATCCCGATTTGAGGATGGCGCGCTGGAGGAAGCCCGTATGCAGCTTTCGCGCGAATTTCTGGCGGCGGCGGCGGCGCTCGAGCATGCGGCGCGGTCTCAGTCGCGGTGGGCACTGGTCAATCATCGAGGGACTCGAGGTGCGCACGACCTTGATTGCGCAACGGAAGTTTTGTTCGAGGCATTGTTTGCGTATGCGTCATGTATCCGGGAAATCGCGGCGAGGTTTCGGGACACGGAGCTCAGGGTGGCACATGCGGGCCTCACTGGCGCGCACTCGACTTTGGCAACAGGGGGGCATTGAAATGATCAGAAAAGCGCTCGTCCAGGCGCGGCAGGTCATGGATCGAAATCATGATGACCCCCGGGTGCTGATCGCGTCGAACCGTCTACCCGTTACGGTGGTGAGAGAAGCCGGTCATGTTCGGTTGCGCCGCAGCTCAGGTGGTCTCGCGTCCGGTCTTCGGCGCGTAGCCCGGAATTGGCCGGTCCGGTGGTACGGCTGGAATGGCCTCGCGAGCGATGAAGAGTGCCCGAGGGCATTCGGAGCGCTCAAGGGACAGGCTCTGGTGAGCGTTCCGCTGACTTCTGCGGAAGTCAGCGGTTTTTACTCGGAGTATTGTAACAGCATGTTGTGGCCTGTGCTGCACGGGATGTGGGACAATGTCGCTGTATCCGATGACAGCTGGAGGCGTTACACAGCGGTGAACATGCGCTTTGCAGAGGCCATTCTTTCCGATTGCAGACCGAGCGATCGAATCTGGGTGCACGACTATCACCTTTTCCTGTTGCCACAACTTCTGCGAAAGCTGCGCCGGGACTCTGAAACGCCGATTGCATTTTTTCTGCACACACCGTTTCCGCGGCCTGACGTATTCGCCCGGATTCCGCAATCCCGAGCCTTGATCCATGGCATACTGGGCGCGGACCTGATTGGCTTCCACACGGCAGAGTACGCCGCACATTTTCGTGATGCCGCACGCGACGCGGGATACGTGGTAACGAACGATAGCGTGATTGTTGATGGCCGCGAGGCGCGCATCACAGTGCGGCCAATGGGCATCGATGCAGATGCATTTGCGCAGCTCGGGAACGATCCGGAAGTGATTGAAGAGGCAGGGCGTCTGCGCGCATCGTACAAGAAAATCCTGCTCGGCGTCGATCGCCTGGATTACACGAAAGGAATACCGCAGCGTCTGCTTGCGTTCGAGATGTTGTTACAGAATCAACCGGAGCTGTGCGGGCAGGTATCGCTGATCCAGATTGCAGTGCCTACGCGGACCGACAGTGCGTGTTACCAGGACCTGCGCAGGATCGTCGAGAACACCGTTGCACACATCAACGGCAAATATGGCCGCAGCGGGTGGACGCCCATCGAGTATCTGTATGACACGGTGGATCTCAATACGCTCGGAACGCTGTATCGCGCAGCAGACGTGATGCTCGTAACTCCGTGCTCGGACGGTCTGAATCTCGTTGCAAAGGAGTTCGTCGCGACCCGCACGGATGGAGATGGCGTACTCGTTCTGAGCAAATACGCCGGTGCGGCAAAGGAGCTTACGTCGGCACTGCAAGTCGATCCGCATCGCCTCAGGGATCTTGCCGATGCGTTCTATTGCGCATTGACGATGACGATGCCCGAACGGAAGCGCAGAATGGCGGCACTGATGCGTGCGATCACTGCAAACGGCGTTGACAGCTGGATCGATAGCTTCGTTGGAGGAGACAGCGTACGCGTGCCGGCGCCGATTGCGAACTGAGGCGCAAGATCGGCACGCCCCCACCTGACGTTCGAGGTTCTCCGCCCCGGCCCACGAAATGTCTCAATGCCCTCTGAATTGCGTAGCTTGGGCAACCAGGACTTTTCGACCGCCATAAACGGAGGCGAATGGCAATGAAGACGCCCGTGATCGTCGGTGCGCTGCTGCTGCCCGTCATTGTATGCGCGGGTTGCGGAGACTCCAAAACCCTGCCCCTTCCCCTGGAAGTGCCAAAGACGGTCACCGGCACGATGAGTTTTGTCCTCGGTGGCACTGCGCCTGTATCGGGTGCGGCACGCACGAACGTCGGACTGCGTGCCTCGAGCGCACAACCGCCGCTGGTTGCCGGGCGCGAATATATCGTGAGTCCGCGCAAAGCGAAGATCAACTTCACTTCGGTCACATTTCGCGGCGCTACCGGCGAAACACTCGGGACCTCGAGCTTCACCGGCTGCTCCGCCACGTACGATCGGTCGCTTGCTTCCGGCACCACTCTGCTGGACTGTGCGTTCACTGCGCCTGTCGGCGATGTTTACCAGATCGCGGTCGCGTACGACAACACAATTCAATTGCTCGTGAGCGATGCAGAAACCGGCATTTTCACCGATCCGGCATCAACGACAGGGTTTTCGAATGCAGCTCCGGCAGGCGGTGCCAATTACGTCGCGTACACGCTGACGATCGGGAACGGCACGTCGCGCAGCACACCGATCATTTTCACAACCGCATTCTCGATCACAGCGACATCATCGCCGCGCCTGTTCGTCACCACCGACATGATTCACACGCTGCAGCTCAAGGTAAACGCAGGCGGAACGACGTTGTCGCCGACAGGATCGAACGATCCGGTTGTCCTGTTTGGCGGTCCGACACGCGGAAGCTCGCGCTACTACTCTGACTCGGGTACGATCGAGACGATTCCAGTGGTTGGATTCCATTCCGTGCGGATTTTCTACAATGAGGCAGGCAGTCCTGTCTATTTGATCGGACCGACACCGCCTGCATGTGGAGTGTTGGATGCGCCGAAAGGCGCGTGGCCGACGCCTCCGCTCGGTGCGACCATCGGCGGCTGGCTGGGAAGGGACTCGAACGGGACGATCGCGTGGGCGCTGCCCCTCACGTCATCGTATGCAACATACTCGACCTATCACGTGATGCAGGAGCAAGCCGCAATCGGCGGGAGCACGACGCTGAGGTGCAAGATTACGACATCGCCGCCACCACCTGCGGATGGAAAAACCTACGCGTCGGGCGCACCGGCAATGCCCAGTCCGGATGCGAGCGCGCCGCTGAAATTAATGGCGAAGTGATTGCGAACGTCTAAACATCATCCGGAGGACAGATGCTCCTGGATGATCTTCCAATGGCCATTGATGCGCTCGAACACTGCGGTCCACGCGCCACTGATTGTGTGCGGCTGGTTGTTCGGTGCGATGTGCGGAATCGTCCAGTGTCCGGTCATGACAGCGGCATTCGGTCCGAGCCGGTCCACGTAGACAGAATCCCACTGCCACTTTGGGTTCTGCATGTTGTGACCGACGTTGTCCCAGAATGCAGCAATGCCTTTGCGTACGGAGTCTGGTGAAGTGGAGATTTGACCACCACTCGCGGAGATGACGCGGCCTTTGGCGGGGTAGAGCGCGCTCATCCGTTCGACCACACCGGGCTGAGAGAAATCGTAGGCGTTCGCAATCACTCGTTTGAGTGTGTCAGCGAGAGCCGGATCGGGGCCGGGATGCTGGCGGGAGACGTCGCAAGCCAGTAGAGTTGATGATACCGCAACAAAAACGACCAACCCGCGAACTTTTCGCACGCGGCGGTGGTAGCAAGTCTCGGATGGTTGCTTTAACGAACGGAAGGCGTCCATGCACGCACCCAGGTTAGTCGTCGCGATTTCATTGGCCAGTGCCCTGGCCGCATGTTCCAAGCCGAAGCCCCGAGAAGATGCTGCTCTTGCGCGCGATCTCGACCTCGCTCTGAGCACGGGTTCACGGGCAGTCGTTTCTTCCGTCGAGATGGGCGCGAAGCCCGCACCGAAGGCAAAGGCGCCTGCTGCGCCTGCTCCTGCTCGTGCGGTGAAGCTTCCTGCTGCTGCGCCGCGTCCGTCGGTGAAGGAAACGGCACCGGTTCCAGAGCCCGCGGAAGTGACGCCCGCTCCGGTTGAACAGACAGTCGCCGTAGCGCCCGCGCCAGTGCCGACCGTCGTTGTGACGCAGGCTCCGGTCCCGGATGACCATCCGGCTGCCGAGCCTTCGCGTGGCGGCAGTGGCGGTCGCGGTTTCCCGGGAGGCGATGGCGGAATGCGCATCCCTGGCATTGGTGGCGTGATCATTTTGCGTGGCGGTGGTGGTGGCCTGGATCCCTGCGACGAGCGTAACCCGCACGGACACGGCGGCATGATGGGTGGCGGGATTCTGATGAATCCTCGTGCACCGTCGATGCCGGGCCGAATGATTGGTGGTTGGGGTCGCTTCTCGCGGTAGACTTCGAAAAACTGCGGTAAAACTGCGGTTGGGATAGCAGGAGAGTGTTCAACTCTCCTGCTTTTTTCTTTTCTTTACGAGAGCGATCGAGTCACAGCTCCTGATTTCACCCGGACTTCCTCCGCAAGTTGAACCAGGAGCTCTGCCCGGCCGTTCAGCGCGTCGGCGATTGAAATAAGGACTTTGGGGGGAGGCACGCGTCGGCCAGAACGGTACGATGAAAGCGCGCTCTCATGAATGCCGGCGTCGTCTGCCACTGCACGTGCCGTCAATCCTGAGGAGACCATGACCCTCGAAAGGAATTCGGCTACCGTTTCCTCGTTCCGCGCAATCACGTCACCTCCGTCAGAGCGTGAGTAGTAGTCTCGGATGTCAGTTATTCACTCATGAACTTGCTTGATTCATGCAGTATGGCGCTATGCATTACTCCGGCCGCGCGCAAACGTGCCTCTGAGTCCCCGCGATTAACGGCATGTCCGTTAGTCCGAGCAATGGAAAACTCGTGCCTGAGATCGTCGAAGGGTCAGGAAACATATATACGAGGGCGGCGGATGGAAACGCCCCGTTGCGAGTCGATGAATGTCGTGTTAGTCGTCGCCGTCAGGGCCACGCGCACCGAGGTCACGGTCCAGAATCAGCAGAGCAGTTTTCTGGTCGCCTACGAGGCGCAGCTTGTCGACGATGTCGAGCGCTGTCTTTTCCTCTTCGACCTGCTCGGTGATGAACCACTGGAGCTGGACCTGCGTCGCGTAATCCTTTTCATCGACTGTCAGTGTGTACAGATCGTGAATTGACCGTGTGACAGCCTGCTCATGCGCGAGCGCTTCCTCGAAGCACTTGAGAGGCGAGCCGAAATCGGCGGCGGGCTCGGCGATCGAACGAAGCAGCACGCGGCCGCCCCGGTCGCTTGCGTAGTCGAACAAACGCATGCCGTGTCCAACTTCTTCCCGGGCCTGGGATCGCAACCACTTCGCGAAGCCCGTGAGTCCCTGCTCGTCGAACCATGC
>JBBQYT010000039.1:0-9147 GCA_038208385.1 Longimicrobiales bacterium
CGAATTCACAGTGCTCCCGATCCAGATCTACAACTGGGTGTCACGTCCCCAGGCAGGATTCCATGAGCTTGCGGCTGGAGCGAGCCTCGTGCTGCTCATGATGCTGTTGAGTTTGAATGCGATTGCGATCGTGCTGCGCAATCGTCACTCGAGGAAGCCGTAGCCAATGACTCCTACTGTAGCCCCGATGACGGACGCGGCGCTTTCGGCCAATGCGCTGTCGGTCTTTTATCGCACGTCACGCGCATTGAACAACGTTTCAATCGATGTGCCGACAAAGCGCGTCGTCGCATTCATTGGACCGTCCGGCTGTGGCAAAAGCACATTGCTGCGCTGCTTCAATCGCATGAACGATCTCGTGCCCGGCGCGCGCATTGACGGCGAAGTGCTCTTCCACGGCGCAAACCTCTACGGACCGAATGTCGATCCTGTGGAGGTCCGCCGTCGTATCGGAATGGTGTTCCAGAAGCCGAATCCGTTCCCGAAGTCGATCTACGAGAACGTTGCGTTCGGCGCCCGCATCAACGGCTATCGCGGGCGGATGGATGATCTGGTCGAGCGGTCGCTGCAACAGGCAGCACTGTGGGATGAAGTAAAGGATCGTCTGGATGCGAGCGCACTCGGGCTTTCGGGTGGTCAACAGCAGCGTCTGTGCATTGCACGTGCGCTCGCGGTCGAGCCCGAAGTATTGTTGATGGACGAGCCGGCATCAGCGCTGGATCCCATTGCAACGCAAAAGATTGAAGACCTGATTTACGACCTCAAGCAGGATTACACGGTCATCATCGTGACACACAACATGCAGCAGGCCGCGCGTATCTCAGACTACACGGCGTTCCTTTACATGGGCGAGCTGATCGAGTACGGTCCGACTCAGCGGCTGTTTACAGCCCCGCAGGAAGAGCGGACAGAGGCATACATCACCGGGAGATTTGGATGAAGCCTCGCCATTTTCAGGAAGAGCTGGATCGCCTCAAGTCGCGGCTCGTGGGTATGGCCGGCCACGCAGAAGAGGCAGTGCGCCTCGCCGTTCAGGCGCTGTTGGAGCGCGATTCCGGCAAGGCCGCCGAGGTCATCCGGCGCGACGATGTCATCGACCTGCTCGAGGTCGAAATCGAAGAGACATGCGTACAGCTGCTCGCATTGCAACAGCCGCTCGCACGCGACCTCCGCTTCATCACAATGTCGATGAAGATCGCAAACGACCTCGAACGCGTAGGCGACCATGCAGTCAACATCGCTGAAGAAGTCGAGTACATGATCGGCGCGGGACCGTTCCCGCCACTTCCCGAGATCGAAGAGATGGTGCGCCTCACGAACATCATGCTCGCGGACGCGCTCGACGCATTCGTGCGCGGTGACAGTGCGCTCGCACGCGAGATCGGCAAGCGCGATGACCGGATCGACGAGCTGCATGACAACGTGTTCCGCATCTGCCTTACGCACATGATGGAAGACCCGCGCATGATCACCGCCGGGATGGACATGTTCCTGGTGTCGGGCAATCTCGAGCGCATTGCCGATCTTGCCACGAACCTCGCCGAAGACGTTGTATTCCTGGTCGAGGGTCGCAACATTAAGCACCGTATCCAGACGCGCGCTGCCGAAGCCAAAGAGGAATGACATGAAGCTGCTGGTGATTCGCCATGCGATCGCGGAAGATCGCGATGAGTGGGCTCAGACTGGAGGCGAAGAGGCGCTTCGTCCGCTCACGAAAGAAGGCACGAAAAAGATGAAAAAGGCATCGAAGGGTTTGGCGAACCTGGTGCCGTTCTGCGATCTGATGCTCGTGAGTCCGTTACTGCGCGCGCAGCACACTGCGGAGATCGTCCTGAAGGAAGTGTCGGCTACGGAGACGCGCACGGTGCAGGAGCTACTGCCGGATGCGTCACCCGAGCAGCTCGGGAATCTGTTGCTGGGGCATGCGGACTTCGACACCGTCGCGGTCGTGGGCCACAACCCACAGCTCGAAACGCTCGTTGGCTGGCTGCTTGGAACGGGTCGCGAAAACGCAGTCGAATTGAAAAAGGGCGGGGCGTGTCTGCTCAGGCTCGATACCGAGCCGTCGTCAGGTCAGGCCACGCTGCTCTGGTTGGCGACTGCTGGCCAGCTGCGCAATCTCGGCTAGTCGAGCGGATTCGACATCAACATCTCGGTCAGCTCGCCAGCCAGATCCTGAAGTCGCACCAGGTCCTTTGCGCGTCCCTTGCGCGGCTTCAGCTCGGTCTTGTGAATTCGCTCGATCATTTTTGCGAGCGTCGGCGCGGCGGGCGCTGTGCGATCGCCGGCACCGAGGCCTGCCTCGAGAATTGACACCAGCTCGGCAAACTGGCCGCTCACGCGCAGCTGATACCGCTCCGAAATCTCTTCCAGTGTTCTCCGCAGTCCTTCCAGCTCTGCAATCGTTTCGCGCGATACCTCAATCCGCTTTTCCTTTGCATGCCTTTTGTCGCTTGCAGTAGGACGCGGCTTGCGCACGCGTCGCACCTTTGGTTTCAGCTCCGCTACGGCAGTGTCCTGGACCACAACGTCCTCTTCCTTTTCAGATTTCTTTTTCTTCGTCATGACTGTCTCGACATTACGTTTGGTAACCTTTCTCGAGCACTGCTTCGACGCGCACGCGCAGGTCGCGCTGAATCGCTTCGATCGAGCGATTCGCATTGACTACGTCGAACTCGTACTGCTTGCCGAGTCGCTGGAACTCCATCCGCATCTTACGCTGGTAGCGATTGAAGCTGGTGAACCAGTCTTTCGACAGACCGAGGTCCATTCCCGATTCCCAATAGTCCAGATGCGCGTGTGAGGCGAGGGTGCGCTCGACGAGGGTGCGGGCCGAGATCGATAAATAGAAGACCGCATCCGGGACGAGCGCCATCGAGTACAATGACTCGAGCCACTGTGAGTTGCCGCCACGCAGCGAGTCGCGTGCCATCAGCGTAAAGAAATAGCGATCGGCAAGCACGACTGAGCCCGCTCTGAGAGCGGGAATGATGCGGTTCTCGAGCTGGTCGTAAAAATCCGTGGCATAAAAGAGCGACATTGTGCGCATGCTCAGAACGTTGCGTCCCTTGGCTGCATCGAGCGCCTGTGCGACGAGCGCCGAGCGCTTGAGTCCCATCTGCTCGACAGGATAACCCCGCTCGCCTAGCCACTCCGCAAGCAGACTGATATGCGTCGTACGTCCGGATGAGTCCGGCCCTTCAATGACGATGAGCGCGCCCGCGAGCTTTGCCGGATCGGTCCCTGGCGGTGGCGCTACGAAGAAAGTTTTGCCGTTCATCGCGGTAGCGCAGCGCGGGAGTGATAGCGCGCGAGATCCACACGCTCGGTGATGATCTCGCGCACATCCTGTTGCTGGCGATGTACGTTCTTCGTCGCATCCATCACTGTAAAATCGAATTCGGTCGAAAGCTTTTCGTATTCCTCGGCCACGCGTCCCTGGAACATCCGAAAGCTCTGAAGAATGTCGGGCGACAGGTTCAGGTCCATGCCCGCCTCGAAATACTTGAGGCGCGGACGACCCTCGAGGATGCGGCCGAGCGCAGTCTCGAGGGGCAGTCGAAAGAAAAACGTGATGTCGGGCGGACGCACGAACTCGTAGAGGTTGCGCAGCCAGACAGGATCGCAGCCACGCACGCGGTCGCGTGCAAATGCTGTGTAGATGTAACGGTCACACAGGACGATGTAGCCGCCCTTCAGCATTGGCAGGATCTGTCGCTCGTAGCGATCGGCAAAGTCTGTTGCGTGGATGAGACTGAACGTAGTAGGCGTGAGCAGCTGTCTTTTTTTGCCGCGCTTTGTTGCGTCCTTCACCAGCTCGCTCGAGTTCCACTCACTGAACATCACCTTCAGTCCGAGACCGATCAGCCACTGATGTACGAGGCGGATTTGTGTGGACTTGCCCGAGCCATCCAGGCCTTCCACTGCAATCAAGGTCCCGGGTGCAGTTCGATCGCTCATGATTGCTGCTGCCTTTCACCGAGCTTGACCTTCATGCCGAAAGTCTTCTCGAACAACGTCGCATTGCGCTGCAGCGCCCACGCCTCGAGCAGCATGTTGCCCGTGCCTTCGGGCTGAAGCAGCAGCGTCTCGCCATTCACGGTGGCGCGCACACTCGCAACGCGCTGCAGATGCTCTCTGTCGAGCGCATCGCCCAAACGCAGAATTGCGGCGAGCCGCGTCACACGCTTCCGGTCTTCATCAGACAGCTTCATGTACGCATCATGATGGTCCGCCGGCGGTCCCTTCCTGTGATAGCGCGCGGTGTTGGCAACGATTTGCTGCTCGCGCGCGTTGTAGCCTGCCATTTCGGATTCGGCAATCAGATAGTACGAATGCTTGTGATGCTTTTTGCGACTGATGTAGCCACCGACGTCATGAAGCAGTGAAGCGCCCACGAGCAGGCGACGGTCCTCATCCGGCAGGCCATGCAGGTCCCGCAGCTGGTCGAACAGCGATGCTGCAAGACGCGCAACCTGAATCGCATGCTCTTCATCGAACATGTAACGACGTCCGAGCAGAAGAGCGGCCTCGAATGCAGCCTGCTCGATGCGATCGACATGCTCCGGATGCGTCGCCAGATCGTCGATCAGATCCAGCAGCAGTCCTTCCTTCACGCCGACGTGCGGCACGAGGATCGGATCCGCACCCGCAAGCACGGCAAGGCGCTCGTACACCATCGCCGCAGGCAGAATTACATCCGCGCGGTCCTCACGCAGGTGCAATTCCTCCACGCGTCGCTTGAACGGCAGCCGCGCGAGCGTCTGTGTGACACGCCGCAAATCATCGAGTGGCAGACGGCTTACCGTCGAATCGTCGAGTCCAGCAAGCTTCGCAAGCTCCTCGATGTTGCCACCCGTCGCAACAAAACCCGCAGGCTTCCAATACTGCGTCGCCGCAGGAATGCGCAGCGTGGCGGTGTACTCTGCAAGCAGCTCCTGAAACCGGCCGGGCTCATCGCCGGCACTGGAGAGCTCCTCGAGGAGTCGCACCGAACCCATCGTATGCGACTCACTCCACAAAATCCCCGTCTCATCGACTACCGACACCTCGACACTGCCACCACCGAGATCGACGAGCACCCACTTCCGTTTGCCGAGTGGGATGCGCGAACGCACGGCGACATGGACCAATCGCGCTTCTTCTGCGCCGCTGATCATCTCGACTTCGATGCCCGTCTCTTTGCGCAGACGGGCAATGAACGCTTCGCCATTCGAGGCTTCACGCACGGCGCTCGTCGCAACCGCGCGCGAAATCGCGATGCCGTGTTCGTCCATCGCAACGCGAAAACGCTTCAAAGCAGCAACAGCCGCATCCATCGCGTCCTGCGCGAGCTTGCCGGACAAAAAGACGTCGTGTCCCAATCGGATGGGGACGCGCTCCTCCTCCAGCACGCGATACGTCGTCGCATCGCTGAATTCAGCGGCGAGGAACCGGATCGCGTTGGAGCCCATGTCGACGCTCGCTGCGCGGGCTGGAAAGCTTGTCGTGGCCATTTTCTCCATGCAAGACTGTGAATGCTAGATGCGAATTGTATCGGTCTGACCACGATTAAGTCACGACTCGGGATTAATGTCCGATAGAGAGGCAATACCCACGCCCCGGAGCCTGGCCGGATGCGACAGTCAACGCGTCATTTAGCCTGTAAATCGTCGCTTGACAGGCCACTGACGATCCGGCATCGTGCCCTGTTAACGCCAGCCCATGCCACCCTGCCGAGGCCACTCCATGGCGCCTTCCCCGGGCAATTCTCCTTGCAGGCACGCAGACAGCAGCCGGGCCTGACCGCGCCGGAGCAGCCCGTCGCCGAGGACGCTGTGCAGGTCGAGCAGCTCCTCGCCGAAGTAGGCGTCGAGACGCAGCCACAGCCCATGCGCCTGTACAACGAGCTGCGTGGGCTGGCCGCCATCGTAACCGGCGGCGCAACCGGCATCGGCCGCGCCATCGTCCTGGAGCTGGCCCGGCACGGCTGCCATGTCGCATTCAACTATCATGACGATGGCGACGGCTCAATGCACGCTGAAGCCGAACGGACCGCCGCCGAGCTCCGCCAGCTCGAGGTCAACGTCTTTTTCCGCCTATGCGATGTACGCGACACCGAACAGGTCAACGACTTCGTCCACGCGGTAAAAGAAACCCTCGGCGGGCTGCAGATCCTGATCAACAACGCCGGCGTCGCCCGCGACCGCGCCATCTGGCGCATGACCGACGACCAGTGGAACCAAGTCCTCGAAACCAATCTCACCGGCGCATTCCACATGATCCGGGCCGTCGCGCCCAGCTTCCGCGCCCAGCAATATGGGAAAATCGTCAACATCAGCTCGATCCACGGTCTCCGCAGTGAATTCGGCCTGTCCAACTATTCCGCATCGAAAGCCGGCCTGATCGGCCTGACCCGCTCTGCCGCGGTCGAGCTGGGCCCCTCCAACATCAACGTGAACGCCGTCGCTCCGGGCTATATCCGGACCACCAGGCTGACCCGAGGCGTCGATCCTGAGGTTTTGGACCGGGCACGGGAGCGTGCCGTTCTCGGTCGTTTGGGAGACCCACAGGACGTGGCGGACCTGGTGCTCTTTTTGTGTTCTGAGAGGGCGCGGCATATCACGGGAGTCACGATTCCGGTGGACGGCGGGCACCTCCTCTGAACTGCTTAACTGCGGGCAGGCGCTACGCCCTGTGCCCGGCCGCAGTTGGAGTCCCCCGGCACAGGCTGTGCGCGACATTCTCGCCGCGTTCAAAACTGAATAGTGATCGACTATGGCGTGGTTCCGGCGGTGGCCTCCATTTTGATTAGCGACAACGGGCGCAGGCATTTAACTGAAGGATCTCATGGGGCTGAGGCACGTCCGGGCGACATTCATGCTGGCACTGCTGTTGACTGGTGCATGCTCGACGGCGCACCCGCAGATGCCAACGCCTGCGAAAGTGCAGCGGCGGGCACCGGATCTCGGCGGCGCGAAAGTAATGGTGTTTCCGGTTCAAGGGTCCGGTCTCGGTGGTGGTGGTGTCGGTACCGGTGCTGCGGCGCCGTTGCGTCCCGTCCCGGTCGTGCTCGATGCAGAGATTGCAACTGCGCTCGCAGCACGTGGCGGTGCGCGCTGGGTGCAGGCGCGCGATATCGAGCGCATGCTGGCGCGCACGCCATCGCTCGAGATCGACATACACGGTCTTGCTGTCGCGAGCTTTCGGCGCGCGGCGCTCGACATGATTGGCGATCCGCTGTACGGCGATCTGCGCAGGATCGGCAGCATTTTTGACGCGCAGTACGCGCTCGTGCCCGTGACTGCAGCGTACGTACCGCAGGCGGATGGCACGGGTCGCATTGAGATTGCGGCTGCACTGATCGACACATCCGGTGCCGATGTTCTGTGGTACGGCGTCGCTGCAGGTGACAATGGCGCTGCGGGCGATTCTGCAGTCGTCGCGAGTGCTGCACGGAAGCTTGCACAACTGATCGCTCCCCCGCGTCCCGAGTAGGGCGCATACACGAGGATTTTGGAAGCGCATGGCCAACGTCGTAACACTGATTCCAGGCGACGGCATCGGTCCGTCGATAACGGATGCGACCGTCCGCGTCATCGAGGCTGCCGGCGCGCAGATCGAGTGGGACCACCAGATCGCGGGCGTAGCAGCAATCGAGACGAAGCACACGCCGCTGCCTGAAGACACGCTCGAGTCGATTCGCAGGAACAAGGTCGCACTCAAGGGCCCGCTCACTACGCCGATCGGTGTCGGCTTTCGCTCGGTAAATGTCGCGCTTCGCAAGGAGTTCGATCTGTTTGCGAACGTGCGGCCTGCAAAGACACTGATGCCGGGCGGACGGTACGAAGACATCGATCTCGTGCTCGTGCGCGAAAACACCGAAGGGCTGTACGTCGGTGTCGAGCACTATATCGGCATGGGTGATGATCCGCGCGCAGCCGCCGAGAGCGTCATGATCATCACGCGCTTCGGCGCCGAGCGTGCGATTCGCTACGCATTCGAGTACGCGGTACGCACGGGTCGCAAAAAACTCACGCTCGCGCACAAGGCGAATATTCTGAAATTCACGCAGGGCCTGTTTCTGGATGTCGGCAAGGCGATGGCGGCCGAGTACGAAGGGCGCGTGCAATTCGAGGAGAAAATCGTCGACAATACAGCGATGCAGCTCGTGCTGAATCCGTATCAGTTCGATGTGCTGGTGATGGAAAACATGTTTGGCGACATTTTGAGCGACCTGATTGCAGGACTTGTCGGCGGACTGGGCCTCGCCCCGGGCGGGAATATCGGCAAGGACACGGCGATCTTCGAGCCCGTGCACGGCTCCGCTCCCGACATCGCGACAAAAAACATCGCCAATCCGGGCGCCATGATCCTTGCTGCGGCCATGTTGCTCGACCATATCGGCCAGGCAGATGTCGCCGAGCGCGTACGCAATGCACTCGAACACACCCTCCGTGCCGGCGAATCACTGACGCCCGACCTGAACGGCACCGCAAGCACAACGGAGTTCACGGACGCGGTAATACGAGCACTGAAGTAATACTTCCGTCTATCGTCTATCGTCTTTCGTCTTTCGTCTTTCGTAACAGACAACAACAATAGCCGATAGACAATAGACGATAGACGATAGACGATAGACGATAGACGATAGACGATAGACGAAACTCCCGAGAATCGAGGATCGAAAATAGATGGCACGCTTTACCGGAGTCGATTACTACAACACGGACGCACAGCTCTCTGAAGAAGAGCGCATGGTGCGCGACACCGTGCGTGGCTGGGTGGACGACAGTCTCATGCCTGTCATCCAGGAAGCCTATATCGAGCGGCGTTTTCCCAAGGATCTCATTCCGCAGATGGCCGAGCTCGGAATGCTTGGCGCCAACCTGCCCGAAGAGTACGGGTGCGCGGGTTTGAACAACGTGGCGTACGGTCTGATCATGCAGGAGCTGGAGCGCGGCGATTCGGGCATTCGCTCGTTTGCATCAGTGCAGGGCGCGCTCTGCATGTATCCGATTTATGCGTTCGGCAGTGAAGAGCAGAAGAAGAAGTATTTGCCGCCGATGGCGAAGGGCGAAGTCATTGGCTGTTTTGGTCTCACCGAGCCGGACTTCGGATCGAATCCTTCGGGTATGATCACGACGGCGCGCAAAGATGGCAGTGGCT